>JAJZFF010000590.1 GCA_021805485.1 Pseudomonadota bacterium | reverse complement strand
CGGCAATCGCGCCCGCCTTCGCGGCGCCGCCGATTGGGTATGTCCTGCGTGGCCACGGCATCTACGCCTGGGGCGAGGATGTCGAGCGCTGTTTCTGGCGGCTCGAAGCCCTGGAGTTCCTGCTGTCCTGCGAATGCGAACGGAGACGGATGAGATGAGCACGCTGCGGATTTTCGACGACGCGAACCCCGATGCGCCCCTGGTTGCCACGTCGGACGCGGCGCGGATGGCGGCTGAACTCAAGTCCATCGGTGTGCGCTTCGAGCGGTGGGAAAGCCCCGTCGCCATCGCGGCGGACGCCTCGCCCGAGGAAATCCTTGAGGCGTATCGCCCGTATCTCGATCGGCTGATGGGCGAAACCGGCGCCGGCTCGGCCGACGTCATCAAGATGACGCCGGACCACCCGCAGGCCGGCACCCTTCGGGAGAAGTTCCTCAACGAGCACATCCACACCGAGGATGAAGTCCGCTTCTTCGTGCGCGGCTCCGGCCATTTCGTCATGCACCTCGACGGCAAGGTCTACGACGCATACTGCACCGAGGGCGATCTGATCTCGGTCCCCGCCAACACCCGCCACTGGTTTGATGCCGGTTCCACGCCGGACTTCATCGCGCTTCGGATTTTCACCGACACCTCCGGCTGGGTCGCGCATTTCACCGGCGACCAGATCAGCGCCCGCTTTCCGGTTGCCGCCTGAACCGGCCATTCTCACCGTGACCACAAGGCCCGAACTCGTGCTCCTCGACATCGAGGGCACGATCGCCCCGATCAGCTTTGTCCATGATGTGCTGTTCCCCTATGCGCGCGCGCGGCTTGCCGGTTTCGTTGCGGCACATGGCGACGAGCCCGAGATCGCGGCGGCGCTGGCCGAACTCGACGCCATCGCGCCGGGTGCGCCGCCAGTGGAAACACTGCTCGCGCTGATGGACCGCGATGCCAAGGTCGGCCCGCTGAAACTGATCCAGGGGCGGATCTGGGCCGAAGGTTTTGCCGAGGGAGCGCTGACCAGCCGTCTCTACCCGGATGTCGCGCCCGTTCTGCGCGCCTGGCACGGCAGCGGACTCCGGCTCGCCATCTATTCCTCGGGGTCCGAGGAGGCGCAGAGGTTGTTGCTCGGCCACACGCCGGATGGTGGCCTGACCGCGCTGTTCGAGCGGTTTTTCGACACGCGGATGGGCGGCAAGCGCGATGCCGCCAGCTATGCGGCCATCGCCCGGTCCATGGCCGTGGCGCCCGCTCACGTGCTGTTTCTCTCGGATGTCGCGGACGAACTTGCCGCCGCCGCGACCGCCGGCATCCAGGTCTGCCAGATCGTTCGCCCCGAGGATGGCACGATCGCGTCGGCCGATTACCCGACCGCGCCCGATCTTGCCGCGGTGGCCGCCGCCTTCGACCGTCCCGACCCCGCCTAGGAGCCGTGTAGATGAGCCCGATCGACCAACTCGCCGCCCGCGTGCCGAGGCGGCTGCGCGGTGAGGCTTGGCAATGCTTTGCTCTGGGCCTGCTCGCCGCTGTTGCGCTGCCGCCATTCTACCTCCTGCCGGTGCTCTGGTTCGTCGTGCCGGCGCTCCTGACCCGTCTCGCCCGTGCCGGCGGCTGGCGCCGCGCCGCCTGGCTCGGCTGGTGCTTCGGCTTCGGCTTCAACCTGCTCGGCCTGTTTTGGGTGACCGAGCCGATGCTGATCATGGCATCGAATTTCTGGTGGGCGGTGCCCTTTGCCGCGCCGGCGCTCGCTTTCGCAACCGCGTTCTACATGATCCTGCCGGCCCTTGCCGTCTTTGCCGTGCCGCAACGCAACCAGGCGGGCCGCCTCGCTGCCGTGCTGCTCTTCGCGGGGGCGCTGGTGCTATCCAATCTTGCGCAGGAATTCCTGTTCACCGGGTTCCCCTGGAACTATTGGGGAGCCGACTGGGCTTTTGCCGGCAGGCTGGGCCTTGCGATGATCCAGCCCGCCGCGATCGGCGGCATTTTTCTCCTGACCCTGCTGACGGCGCTCGCCGCCGGGCTGCCGCTGCTCGGACGGCGCGGCTGGGCGGCGAGTGCGGTGCTGCTGGCTCTCTGGGCCGGCTTCGGCTTCGCGCGCACCTCTGCGGGCCCCGCGCCGCTGACCAGATACACCGTTGCATTGCTCCAGCCCGATTTCGCGGTCCCGGGAAGCTTCACCCAGCCCGCCCTGCAGGCCCGCTGGCGGCGTGACCTTGCGCTGACCCGCGAAGCCTTGGACAAGGCGGGCAAGGGACCGAACATCGTCGTCTGGCCCGAGACGGCGAGCCCCGCCCTGCTGCAGACCGACGCCGCGGCGCGCGCCGCGATTGCGGCCGTGGCCGGCAACACGCCCGTCCTTGCCGGCTCGTTCCGCCTGGCGGCTGATGGCAGCATGCGCAACTCGCTGGTCGCCGTGGAAGGAAAAGGGCCGGCCGTAGCGTGGTACGACAAGTGGAAGCTGGTGCCATTCGGCGAGTACACGCCAGCCTGGATTCCACTGAAGGTCACGCCCGGCGGCGGATTCACGCCTGGCCCTGGTCCGCGCACATTGCATGTGCCCGGCATTCCATCGGTCGGACCGCTGATTTGCTACGAGTCGATCTTCCCGGGCATCATCACGGATCCCAAGGATCGTCCCGCCTGGTTGCTGAACATTAGCGACAACGCCTGGTTCGGTGACACAACCGGCCCGTACCAGGATTTTGCAACCACCCGCCTGCGGGCGGTGGAGGAGGGACTTCCGATCGTCGTGGACACCAATTCCGGCATTTCCGCGGTGATCGGCCCGCATGGTCGGGTCGCGGGCACACTCGGGCTCGACCGCGCCGGGATTCTGATTGGTAAACTTCCGGTTGCGCTTCCTGTCACACCCTTCGGCCGGTTCAGCGTGACCATGTCGGGCATTCTTGGCTTTTACACGATGGTTTTGGGTGTTGTGTGCTTGATTGTTTCAATAACCTTGATGTAAGTGACGGTTCGTAAACGCGTCTTAAAAATAATTCGAGCTTGTGTAATTGAGGCGTGGCCACTATTGTAGATAGTGGTTGTAGGGACGTGCCGCCGACCTCTGGTAGCGAAGTTCCGAAAATCAGAGTTTTTCTTAATTTTTGTACTTTAACCGGATTTGGCCAATCTTATGAGACGGCCCTGCGCTCTGAGATCGGTCATCAAACCCGACAGCGGCGAAAATGATGCACGGCGGCGTCGGTCATCATGTCCGCCCTGCCTTGTGCCCGGGGGCGGTGCCGGTTGATGTCGCTGAGGAATGAGACATGAATGCAAACGGTGGCGCCTCGAACGACCGCAGCGACCGGGATGGCCGGCCCAGCCCGATCGACGTGCATGTCGG
>JAJZFF010000527.1:2050-3336 GCA_021805485.1 Pseudomonadota bacterium | reverse complement strand
GCCTGCTTTGCCGAGCACGGAGCCGCGCTCGACGACCTGTACGACCGGCTGGTGAAGCTCCGCCACCGCATCGCCCGCACCCTGGGCGATGCCAGCTTCACCGCGCTCGCCTATCGCCGGATGGGCCGGCTCGACTACGGCCCGGCCGAGGTCGCGACCTATCGCGAGGAAGTCCGCCGCCACGTCGTCCCCCTCGTCGCCCGGCTGATGGAACGCCGCCGCGCCGAAAACGGACTCGACCGCCTGATGGCCTGGGACGAGCCGATGATCGACCCCGAGGGCAATCCGAAACCGGTCGGCGGCCGGGCGGTGCTGGAAGACGCCGCATCGGCGATGTTCGCGGCGATGGACCCGCGCCTCGATGCGTTCTATCGCGCGATGCGCGAGGGCGGCTTCATGGATCTCGACAACCGCCCCGCCAAGGCCGGCGGCGGTTTCTGCACCAGCTTTCCCAGCATCGGCATGCCGTTCATCTTCGCCAACTTCAACGGCACGCATCACGATGTCGACGTGTTCACCCACGAGATGGGCCACGCCTTCCAGAACTACATGAGCCGGCAACAGCCGCTCTCCGACTATTTCTGGCCGACCATGGAGGCCGCGGAAATCCATTCGATGAGCCTGGAATTCCTCGCCCATCCGCATATCGCGCCGATGTTCGGCGCCGCCACCGCGCGCTACCGGCGGATGCACCTGATCGGCGCGCTTGAATTCCTGCCCTACGGCGTCTGCGTCGATCACTTCCAGCACGAGATCTACGCCGATCCCGGCCTCACGCCCGCCGAACGCCACGCCATCTGGCGCCGCCTCGAACAGCTCTATCTGCCCTGGCGGGACTGGGGCGATCTCGCCTATCCGGCGATGGGCGGCCGCTGGCAGGCGCAGATGCACATCTACCGCTCGCCCTTTTACTACATCGACTACACCCTGGCGCAGTGCTGCGCGCTGCAGTTCTGGGTCGCCTCGCAGCGCGACGAGCGCGCCGCCTTCGACACCTATGTGAACCTCTGCGCCCTCGGCGGCTCGCGCCCCTTCGGCGGCCTGGTCGCCGCCGCCGGCCTCGTCTCGCCCTTCACCCCGGGCGCCCTGCGCGATGCCGTGCGCGCCGCGGCGCAGGCGCTGGATCTGTCATAGAGCATCAACATGATAGAGCACGACATCCGATCCGGAAGGACCGGAAAGTGCTCCAGACCGGGAGCCGAAGAATGACCTACCCCACCGTCGCCGCCGGCTATGGCGCCCTGCTCGCCCTGATCTACCTCGTCCTCTCGCTCTGGATCGTCTTC
>JAJZFF010000527.1:0-2040 GCA_021805485.1 Pseudomonadota bacterium | reverse complement strand
GCATCCGCGCCCATGCGAATTTCGCCGAATATGTCCCGCTGATCCTGCTCCTCGCCGCGCTGCTGGAGGCGAGCGGGGCAGGGCGGCTCGAGATGAACGCGCTGCTCTTCCCGCTGCTGGTCGCGCGCATCATCCACCCGTTCGGCATGATCGCGCCGGAGAATTCGCCCCAGCAATTCCTCTGCCGCGCGCCGGGCGCGCTCATCACCTGGCTCGTCCTCGGCGCGGAGGCGATCCTGCTGCTGGCGCGCCTGCGATGAGCGATGCCGCTCTGGCCCGCGTCCGGGCCGCCCTGCGCGCCGCCGGCCTCGCCGACGACCGGATCCGCGAATTCCCCGCCGGCACCGCGACCGCGGCCGATGCCGCCGCCGCCCTGGGGTGCGATGTCGCCGCCATCGCCAAGTCGATCGTCTTCCGCGCCGGTGATGCGCCGGTGCTCGCCATCGCCTCCGGGGCCAACCGCGTCGGCAAGAGCCGCCTCGCCGCCATCATCGGCGCGAAACTCGCCCCCGCCAGCCCCGATTTCGTGCGCGATGCAACCGGCTTCGCGCCCGGCGGTGTGTCCCCGGCCGGCCACGACCCGGCAATGCGCATCGTCATCGATCGCGATCTCTTCGCCCTCGCCGAGGTCTGGGCCGCGGCCGGCACGCCCCGCCACGTCTTTCCGGTCACGCCTGACGGCCTGGTCCGCCTCACCGGCGGCCTGGTCGCCGATATCAGGCAGGAGGGCTGATCACGGATCGCGCCGCAGGACCATCCGCACGCCGATATTGATCGCCAGCACGACGAGCATGACCAGCAGCGCCGCAGCGAAGGCGAGGGCGTGGGATTGCGGGTTGGGTTCGTTGATGAAGGTCCAGATCACGTAGGTCAGGTAGCCGATCGGCTCGTTGGTGAGCTTCCCGGTCCAGAGATAGTTCGACCACCCGGCGGTATAGATCAGCGGCGCCGTTTCGCCGACCGAGATGGCGAGCGAGAGCAGCACGCCGGTGATCACGCCGGGTGCTGCCGCCGCCAGCACGATGCGCGAGGCTACGGTGTGGTCCCGCGCGCCCAGCGCATAGGCCGCCTCGCGCATGCTGGTCGGCACCCGCCGCAGCGACATCTCGGTGATCCGCGCCAGATAGGGCACGACCATGATGGCGAGCGTGATCGCCCCGGCCAGCGCCGAGAACTTCCACCCCAGCCCGATGACCATCGTGATGTAGGAGAAATAGCCGAGCACGATCGAGGGCGTGCCGGTCAGCGTGTCGGCCAGGAAGCGCACGGTCGCGGCGAGGCGGTTCGCGCCGTATTCGGAAAGATAGATCCCGGCGCCGATCCCGATCGGCGCGGCGATGACGAGCGAGCCGAGCGAGAGCACCAGCGTGCCGATGATCGCGTTCTGCAGCCCGCCCGTCACCCCGTTGGTCGAGGTGGTGAACAGTTCGATCGAGAAGGCCGAGGCGCCCTTGAGCGTCACCGTCAGCACGAGGTCGAGCAGCGGGACGGCGATCAACAGGAAGGCGAAAGTGCACAGCCCCCAGCCGATAATGTTGGTTGCGTAGCGCCGCCGTTCGAGCGTCGTCAGCCGCGCCGGCATGGCGTCATGCATTGCGGACATTGATCGTCCTCCTGACCAGCAGCCGCGCCGCGGCGTTTACCAGCACGGTGATGACAAACAGCACGAGCGCGATTTCGGCGAGCGACTTCACCGCCATGTTGCTCGGGTCCTGCAGCGCGCTGTCGAGCTGCGACAGGATGAAGGCGGCCATCGTGCTGATCGGGGTGAAGATCGTCCCCGGCAGATAGTTCAGCGCACCGCCCGAGACCATCAGCACCGCCATCGTCTCGCCGAGCGCGCGGCCAAGCGCGAGAACGATGCCGCCGATCAGCGTGACGCGGGCGGTCGGCAGCATGGTGCTGGTGACGACCTCGAAATGCGTCGCTCCCAGCGCATAGGCCGATTCGCGCAGCTCGCGCGGCACCTGGTTCAGCGCGTCGTAGAGCGTCGTGGTGATGATCGGCGTGATCATCAGCGCCAGCACGATCGAGGCGGCG
>JAJZFF010000213.1 GCA_021805485.1 Pseudomonadota bacterium | reverse complement strand
GCCGACGCCGCCCTTGCCCGATGTGACTACGAGAACCTTCGCCATGAATGAATTCCTATCCCAATGCTGCGAGGCGCAGCTCCTTGTCATCCAGCCAGACCTGCACCGCCCGCCCCTGCAGGCCGGTGCCCCAGTGATCCGCCGTGCGGTAGAGACCGTCGATCGCGAGCAGTTCGGCTGCGAGGCGGGAGCAGAAGATCCGCGCCTCGTGACCGTTCGCGAGACCGGCGACGGCACGGCCGCGGAGCGTGCCGTAAACATGGATCGACCCGCCGGCAATAAGTTCGGCGCCCGAGGCAACAGGGCCGATCACCGTGATGTCGCCATCCTCGAAGACGATCGACTGGCCGGAACGGACCGGGCGGTCGATCAGCAGCGACGGGCGGGCCGAAGGAACAAGGGGTGCGGCTGGTGCCTCGACCGCCATGGCGGCTTCGGGTTCCGGAATCTCGATCGCACGGTCGCTACGACCTTCCCGACCCGGCGGAGCGAGATTGACGCCAAACCAGGGCGTTCCGGCCAGCCGCTCCATCTCCACCCCCTCGACGCCGATGATGCGCAGGTCACGCGCCTCGAGCGCCTTGAGAACGGCGGGAAGATCATCGCCGGTCATCGCAAGAAGGGCGAGATTGACCACAACGGGGCGGCCCTCGAAAAAGCCGACGGAGCGCTGGATCTGCCGGTCGAGCGCATCGAGCCAGGCGCCGAAAGGCGATTCCGGCATGACGACCATGGCCATGAAGGTACGGCCACGGATTCGAATCGCAGGAAGCGGAATGGCTGTTTCAGACACGTGACCGACGTAGCGGGCCGCGGCTTGGCGCGTCAACAAGGGATTTTGGAAAAGTCCAGAAGCCAGCGAAACGATCAAGGACAGGACTGGATTTTTCCGGTTGGCCCGCATGCGCCCGATAGATGGCCCGGCAGGCCGCGACTCGGCGTGGCTGCTCCCCTCTTTTCAGTGCCCGCCGATCAGACCCGATGCCTCGGCCCTCGCACGGCTTTCCGCGATCGATCGTCCAACGCCGATCGCCGCCTCCAGCGCGCGACGCCCGGCTTCGGCGTCGACCAGCACCGGTGCGCCGTCCAGGCACGCGGCATGGAACGCGGCGTGCTCGGCGGCCAGCGCATCATGGTCTTCCCAGCCGGCCTGCTCGATGCCGAATTCCTCGAAACCGGGCATCCGCGGACCTCCGCCCTGCCCTCGCCCGACAAGGCTCAGCCGGCGCGCCGCGAAATCCACCGCGAGATAGCCCGCCTCGGAAAATATTCTCATCCGCCGCTCGGTCTTGAGGGAAATTCGGCTCGCGGTGACGGTGGCGACACAGCCGTTCACAAAGCGCACCCGTGCATTGGCGATATCCTCATGCGCGCTGGCGACTGCCGCGCCGACCGCATCGATGCTTTCGATCGGCTGGGCTACCAGGGCGAGAATGAGGTCAAGATCGTGGATCATCAGGTCGAGGATCACCGATACGTCGGTGCCGCGCGGCTTGAACGGGGCGATTCGCACGGCCTCGATATAAAGAGGCTTGCCCATCCGCGCGGCGACCGCGCCGTGGGCGGCGGAAAACCGCTCGAGATGCCCGACCTGGAGCACGAGGCCGCGCTCACACGCGAGGCGCCCGAGGATTTCCGCTTCTTCCACCGTCGCGGCAATCGGCTTTTCGACGAGAACATGACGCCCGGCCTCGAGCGCGCGCCGGGCCAGGGCGAAATGGGAGTCGGCCGGAGCGGCGACGATCACCGCGTCGGACGTCGCGATCAGTTCGTCGAGCGGGCGGACGACACAACCGGCTTCCGCCGCCACCGCCGCGGCACGGCCCGCATCGGGATCGGACACGCCGACCAGATCGGCCCGCTCGGAAGCGGCCGTCTTCAACGCATGGTAGCGGCCGAAATGGCCGACCCCGATCACACCAACCCCGAGTTTCTGCATCACTTTCCGTTCCCGACCGCAGCGGGCTTGCACCCGCAAGCCGAGGCCGCCATACCACCCATGCCTTGCCGTTGGGAGCCCTTCGCCTGTCATGCTTTATTTCACGCGCCTGAAAACCACCCTGATCGTGCTGTTCTGCGCGATCGGCGTGCTGCTCACGCTGCCGAACCTGATCAAGCGGCCGGTGCCGGGCATTCCCTGGCCACAGATCCATCTCGGCCTCGACCTGCGCGGTGGATCCTACCTGCTGATGCAGATCGACATGAACGCCGTCGTGAAGGAGCAGCTTGCGAACCTGACCGACGAGGTGCGCCACGCCCTGCTCCAGGCCGATATCGGCTATACCGATCTCGGCGGGGACGTTGCAGCGCGGCGGGTCCAGTTCAATCTCGTCAAGCCGGGCGAGGCGCCGAAGGTGCGGCAGATCCTCGCGAAGCTGGTCTCGCCGGTGGCGGCGGCCGGCGGCGCGCCGGATCTGGACGTGAAGGTGTCGGATGCCGGAGCCGCAACGCTGACCCTCTCGCGTCCGGCACTGATCGCCAAGCAGACGCAGGCCATCGCCCAGTCGATCACCATCATCGGCCGCCGCATCGACGGCAGCGGGGTGGTGGACCCGCAGATCGCGCGGCAGGGCGCGGACCAGATCGTCATCCAGTTGCCCGGCGTGTCCGACCCGAACCAGATCAAGAAACTGCTCGGCAAGACCGCTCACATGACCTTCCACATGGTCGCGGAGGACGTGAACCCGGAGACCAAGACACCGCCGCCTGGCGTCGAGATCCTGCCGATGAGCGATGGCAGCGGCCGGAAGCTCGCGATCCGCTCGCGCGTCGCGGTCGACGGCGCGGACCTGACCAACGCCCAGGCCGGGCAGGACCCGCAGAGCGGGCAATGGGTGGTGAACTTCACCTTCAACAGTGTCGGCGCCCGCAAATTCGCCGACATCACGACCCATAACGTCGGCAAGCTGTTCGCCATCGAGCTCGACCGCAAGATCATCGAGGCGCCGGTGATCCGCACGCCGATCGTCGGCGGGCGGGGACAGATATCGGGCAGCTTCACGGCCAAGAGCGCATCCGACCTCGCCCTGTTGCTGCGCGCCGGGGCCCTGCCCGCCCCGCTCAAGGTGGTCGAGCAGCAGAGCGTCGGGCCGGAACTCGGCGCCGACGCGATCCGCGCCGGCATCGTCTCGCTGGCGGTGGGCTTCGTGCTGGTCATCACCTTCATGGCGAGTTTCTATGGCCTGTTCGGCTGGTTCGCGAACATCGCCCTCGTGGTCAATCTGCTGCTGTTGATCGCCGTGCTGTCGCTCATGGGGGCGACGCTGACGCTGCCGGGCATGGCGGGCATCCTGCTGACGCTCGGCATGGCCGTGGACTCGAACGTGCTGATCAACGAGCG
>JAJZFF010000412.1 GCA_021805485.1 Pseudomonadota bacterium | reverse complement strand
GGAGGCGGAGGATGGTGTCGATGGTGATCGCAGCCAGCAGGATCAGCCCCTCGACGATGAAGCGCACCGATGAGGCGGCGCCGAGCAGGTTCATGCCGTTGCTGACACTCGCGATCACCAGCGCGCCGAACAGCGCGCCATAGACGCTGCCGCGCCCGCCGAACAGCGAGGTGCCGCCGATCACCGCCGCGGCGACGGCGTTGAGCATGATGTCGCCATTGCCGACCGAGGCGGAGGCGACGCCGAGGCGTGCCGCATCGAGATAGCCGGCGAGGCCGACAAGGAAGCCGGCGATGATGAAGACGGCGAGCTGAATCCCCTTCACCGAGATGCCGGCGCGGCGCGCCGCCTCGGCATTGCCGCCGACCGCGTAGAGATGCCGGCCGAAGCGGGTGGACTTGGTGACGAAGGCCGAGGCGAACAGCGCGATCAGGAAGATCATGAGCAGGAACGGCACGCCGCGATAGGCGTTCAGCATGAACACCGCGCCGAACAGCATGATGGCGACGCCGACCAGCCGCATCGTCGCGGCGAACCCGCCCTCGTGGCCGCTCGCCGTGCGCTTGCGGATGCCGTTCAGCGTGACCGCGGCATAGGCGCCGAACAGCAGCAGGCTCAGCACCCACGACCACAGCGGATCGAGATTGAGCGTGCCGATCGCGGTGGTGAAATTGTCCGCCAGCGGCACCGATCCGCCATGCGGCGTCAGGATCGCGAGCGTCAGGCCCTCGGCGATCATGCCGCCGCCGAGGGTGACGACGAAGCTCGGCACGCCGATCCGCGAGACCACCATGCCCTGGAGGAAACCAAGGCCGGTCGCCAGCGCGATTCCAAGCACGATGCCGACGCCGACCGGCAGGTGAAAGAACACCGTGGCCAGCGAGAACACCGACGCGGCGAGAACCGAGTTCCAGCCGATCGACAGGTCGATCATGCCGAGCAGGATGATGTAGATTTCGGCCAGCGCCAGCGTGCCGGTGACGACGATCTGGGCCGCGAGATTGGAGAGGTTGCGCGGGGTCAGGAAGTTGGCGTTCAGCGTCTCGAACACGATCCAGATGACGATGAGTGCCGCGATCACCGGCAGCATGCCGAGATCGGTCGATTGCGCGACCCCGGTCAGCCAGCGCCTGAACGGGGATTTCTGCTCGGATTTCTGCTCCGGATGCTGCACGCTGCTCATGCCATGGCTCCTGCCGCGCCGGTCCCGGGAATGGCGAGCGTGCCGGTGATGGCGCCGACCACCTGCTCCGGCGTCACGTCGCTCTTGCGGGCTTCCATCACCGTGGCGCCGAGGCGCAGCACGGCGATGTTGTCCGCCACCTGGAAGACGTTCTGCATGTTGTGGGTGATGAGAATGACGCCATAGCCCTGCTCGGCGAGGTCGCGCACCAGGCGGAGCACCTCCGCCGTCTGGGCGACGCCGAGGGCGGCGGTGGGTTCGTCCATGATGACGAGCTTCGAATCCCACAGCACGGCGCGGGCGATGGCGACCGCCTGGCGCTGCCCGCCGGAGAGCGAGGCCACCGGCGTATCGAGCGCGGGCAGGTTGATCCGCAGCGTCTTCAGCACCCGCCGCGCTTCGAGTTCCATGTCGACATCGCGCAGCACATGCGGGCCGAGCGCGGTCGGCGTGCTGACGAGTTCGCGGCCGAGATAGAGATTGGCGCAGATGCCAAGATTGTCGCAGAGGGCGAGATCCTGATACACGGTCTGGATGCCCAGCGCCGTCGCCTCGGACGGGTGGCGGATCGAGACCGGCCTTCCCTCGAGCAGGATTTCTCCCTCGTCGATCGGCGCGACGCCGGCGATCGCCTTGATGGTCGTGGATTTGCCCGCACCGTTGTCGCCGAGCAGGGCGGTCACCTCGCCGCGGCGGACGGTGAAGTTCACGTCGCGCAGGGCGACCACGGCGCCGTAGCGCTTTTGCAGGCCGCGCACCTCAAGCAGGGGTGCTGCGGCGGGTTCAGCCGCGATTGCCGCACTCATCTCTCGTCCTCCCAAGCAAACGGCGGACGCGCGGGGCGTCCGCCGCGCCGTCAATGGTCCCGGATCAGGCGCCGTGGGCCTTGCAGATCTTGCCCTGGGCCGCGGGGCCCACACAGATCGCCTTCCAGGTGGTATAGCCCGACTTGATCACCGAGCCGGCGATATTCGCCTTGGTGACCACGAGCGGCTTCAGCAGGACCGACGGGACGTCGATCATCTTGTTGTTGGTCTTGCCGTTCAGCAGGCCGGCCGGCGGCTTCGTGTCGGTCGCCACCGCCACCGCGAGTTCCGCCGCCGCGGCGGCTTCCTCGGGGACGTATTTGAACACGGTCATCGACTGCAGGCCTTCGAGGATGAAGGTCAGGCCGCCATTGGTCGCATCCTGGCCGGTCACCGGCACCTTGCCGGCGAGGCCGACCGCCTGGAGCGCGCGGATCACGCCGGAGGCGGTGCCGTCATTCGCGGCGAGGACGGCGTTGACCTTGTTGTGCAGCCGGGTCAGCGCCTGCTGGCTTTCCTCGAACGCGTTCTGCGGGCTCCAGTCCGGCGTCATCACCGAGTAGGCGAGGTGCAGCTTGCCGGATTTGAAGAGCGGGCCGAGCACGTTCATCGCGCCCTTGCGGAAGTCGAACGCGTTCGGATCGGTCGGCGCGCCGTTGATCATCATCACGCTGCCGCCGGGCTTGGTGTGCTTGGCGATATACTCGCCCTGCAGCTCGCCGACCTTCGTGTTGTCGAACGAGACGTAGTAATCGGGCTTCGAATCCTGGATCAGACGGTCGTAGGAAATGACCTTGACGTGGTTGCGCGCGGCGTAGTTGACGATCGCGGCACCGGCCTTGCCGTCGACCGGATCGACGACGAGAACGTCCGCACCGTTCGAGATCGCGGATTCGGCCTGGTTGAGCTGGGTGTCGGGGCTCGAATTGGCGTTGCTGACGATCAGCTTGGCGTTCGGATCGGCCGCGTGCGCCATCTTGATGAACCAGGGACGGTCGACCTGCTCATAGCGCGGCGAGGAGTTCTCGGGCAGCAGGAAGGCGATCGTCGTCTTCTTGCTGCTGATCTGGTGCACGGAAGGCTGGGTGACCGACTGGGCGTGCGCGGCCGTCAGGCCGAAGGCGCCAACCGCCAGCGCGGACGCGGCAATAATCGTCGGGAACGCGATTTTCATGGTGTTTCCTCTTCCAAGAAATGATGGATCGAATTCCGGTCCTCCGCCGAACCGCGGAGCTCCAATTAATTTGACCCTTGTAGTAAATCGGTTGCTATCGTGAAGCCCGAACCATTGTCAAGCGGGAAATGCAGACTTGTCGCGGACGCTCGGCCGGCGGGGCCCTATTGCTTGGGTTCGTCGATCTCGCGCAGCGCGCCGGAACGCACGCTTTCCATCGCATTGTCGAGGATCCGCAGGATGGCCTCGTCGGGCAGCGAGGCGCTCAGCAGGTTCAGCGCGCCGCCGAGCAGGGCCGAGGCGATGGCGATGGTCGGGATCTCCTTCTCGACCATATGATGAACCAGCTGGTCGATGATCTGGCCGGCCTCGAGGATCTGCGCCTCGGTTGCTTGTTGGTGCATCTGATCATTCCCTTGCGTCATGAAATCGTTATGGCGGCGGCCGGCCCCTCAGGCCGGAGTCGTCGCGGGGCGGAGGGGAAGCTCGCGGGTGCGCGGGCCGGTGGCGAGGTCCTGTTCGGCCGAGGCCGCCTCGATCTGCTCGGACTGCGCGGCCCACATCGCGGCGTAGATGCCGCCGGCGGCGAGCAGCGAGGCATGGGTGCCGCGCTCGACGATGTTGCCGTCGCGCAGGACGAGGATCTCGTCGGCGTCGATCACCGTGGACAGGCGATGGGCGATCACCAGCGTGGTGCGGTCGCGCGCGACCTGCCGCAGCGCCGCGCCGATATCCTGCTCCGTCGCCGTGTCGAGGGCGCTGGTCGCCTCGTCGAGAATCAGCAGGCGGGGATCCTTGAGGATGGTGCGGGCGATGGCGACGCGCTGCTTCTCGCCGCCCGAGAGCTTGAGGCCGCGCTCGCCCACCGTGGTCGCATAGCCCTGCGGCAGCGACATGATGAAATCGTGGATCTGGGCGAGGCGGGCCGCGCGCTCGACCTCGGCATCCGACGCGCCGGGGCGGCCATAGGCGATGTTGTAGCGGATGCTGTCGTTGAACAGCACGGTGTCCTGCGGCACGACGCCGATCGCGGCGCGCAGGCTCGCCTGTGTCAGGTCGCGCACGTCGATGCCATCGACCAGCACGGCGCCCTCGCTCACGTCGTAGAAGCGGAAGAGCAGCCGCGAAATGGTCGACTTGCCCGACCCCGTCGGCCCGACCAGGGCGATCTTGCGGCCGGGTTCGGCGCGGAAGGAGATGCCGTGCAGGATCTCCCGATCGGGGCTGTAGCCGAAGCGGACATCCACGAACTCGACCGGCACGGGAGCACCCCGCGCCGGCAGGGTTTTCGCATCCGCCCGGTCGGAGATCTCCTGCGGGGTGCGGAGGAGTGAAAACATCTGCTCCATGTCGACCAGGCCCTGCTTCAGCTCGCGATAGACGAAGCCGACGAAGTTGAGCGGCTGGTAGAGCTGGATCAGGTAGGTGTTCACCAGCACGAACTGGCCGACATTCAGCCGCCCGGCGACGACGCCGTTCGCCGCCATCAGCATCAGCACGGCAAGGCCGACGGCGATGATCGCGGCCTGGCCGAGATTGAGCGCGTTGAGCGTGACCTGCGAGCGGACCGCCGCCGTCTCGTAGGCGGCGAGGCTCGCGTCGAAGCGCACGCTTTCATGCGCCTCGTTGCCGAAATACTTCACCGTCTCGAAATTCAGCAGGCTGTCGATCGCCTTGGTCTGGGCGGCGTTGTCGGTCTCGTTCATCTGGCGGCGGAACTTGATGCGCCAGGAGGTGAAGCCGAAGGTGAAGCCGAGATAGCCGCCGACCGCGACCAGCGTGATCGCGGCATAGATCCAGTTGAACATGTGCCAGAGGATGCCGACCGTCAGCAGCAGTTCGATCAGCGTCGGCACCACGTTGAACACGGCAAGGCGCAGCACCGTCTGGATGCCGGTGGTGCCGCGCAGGATGATGCGCGAGAGCCCGCCGGTCTGCCGGTCGAGATGAAAGCGCATCGAGAGGTTGTGCAGATGCTCGAAGGTCTCGCGGCTGATCACCCGCGCCGCGCGCTGCTGCACGGCGGCGAAGAGCGCGTCGCGCAGTTCGCCGAAGCCGGACGAGGCGATGCGCACCAGCGCGTAGGCGACGATCAGCGCCGCCGGCACGGCGAGCGGGCCGGCCTTGGCCGACAGCACGTCCACCGCCCGCGCATAGAGGATCGGGATGATGACGGTCGCGACCTTGGCGAGGACCAGGCACAGGGAGGCGAGCACGACGCGGACGCGCAATCCGGGCTCGCGCTTGGGCCAGAGATAGGGCAGCAGGGAGCGCACGGTGGCGAGACTGCTTTCGCTCTTGGCAATGTCGACGGTTCGGGCCATGTCCGGCAGATGGCATGCAGTTCACGAAATGCAAATGGCCGGCACTGAGGAGCAGGTATCGGCCGCGCTGCTCGAACGTATCGCACGGTGCCGCACGGCGGTTCTGCCGGGACGGCGGATTCCGCTCCTTATCGGCGACGAGCCGGTCGGCTATGTCGGCGCCGCCCTGGCCGCGGACCTTGCGTTCTATGCGCGTCCCCATCCCGGCGGGCTGAGCATTCCGCCGGAAGAGGCCGCGCGGCTGAACGCGGTGGCGACCCCGCTCGGCCCGGCGCACGGCTTCCGCACGCGGGGCGAGTTGTTCGACGTGCGCAGCCGGATCGACGGACCGGTGCTCGCAACGCTCGACCGCGGGGCGCTGCCCGCCTTCGGAGTCATCGGCGTCGGCGTGCATCTGAACGGCTATGTGCGGCGGGCGGACGGGCCCCATCTGTGGATCGGCCGGCGGAGCGCGACGAAGAAGCTCGATCCCGGCAAGCTGGACAACCTGGTCGGCGGCGGCGTCTCTGCTGGAATGGGCGCGTTCGACACGCTGGCGAAGGAAGCTGCCGAAGAGGCGAGCATTCCCGCCGGCACGATCGCCCAAGCGCGGGCGGTGGCGCGGATCGCCTATGACATGGAGCGGCCGGAGGGGCTGCGGCGCGACCTGCTGGTCTGCTACGACCTCGAGCTGGACGAGTCGTTCCGCCCCGAAGCGGCGGATGGCGAGGTGGAATCCTTCAGCCTCGTCCCGGCCCGGGAGATGCTCGGCATCGTCGCCGGGACCGATGAGGTAAAGTTCAACGTCAATCTCGTGATCATCGATTTCCTGCTCCGCCACGGCGTGCTCGCCGATCCGAGCGACCGGGTGCGGGCGGCGCTCGCCGCCCAGCCGCCGGCGGCGGCGGATTGACGCGCCGCCGGGTGGCAGGGATCAGAAATCGAGGTCGGCGTAGTGCGGCGGCGGCGTGAAGCCGGAGACACGATCGTTCAGCAGCGGGCGGAAGGCCGGGCGGGACTTGATCCGCGCATACCATTCGCGGGCGGCCGGATTCACCGACCAGTCGATATCGCCAATGAAATCGAGGGCCGAGAGATGCGCCGCGGCGGCGAAATCGGCCAGCGAGAGATTGGCGCCAGCAAGATATTTCCGCCGCTCGGCGAGAAAGCCGATATGGCCGAGATGGGCGCGTAACGCCGCATAGCCGTCGCGGATGCGCGAGGGGTCGGGGGCGCCGCGCTTGGCCGCCGGCTTCATCACCTTCTCGTAAAGCAGGTTGCGCGACACTTCGGTGGCGAAGCGCTCGTCGAACCAGGCGGTGACGGCGCGGATCTCGGCGCGCTCGGCCAGCGTGCGGCCGATCAGGGAAATGTCCGGGTAAGCCTCGTCGAGATATTCGCAGATGGCGTTGGAATGGGGCACCACCAGCCCGTTCTCCTCGACCAGGGTCGGCACCGTGCCGGCCGGGTTCATCGCGAGGTATTCCGGGCGGCGCTCCCATGTCCGTTCGAGCTTGAGTTCGAAGGGCAGCCGCTTTTCGGCCAGCACGAGCCTGACCTTGCGGGCAAAGGGCGAGAGCGGGAGGTGATGTAGAATGCGCATGAACCGGCGTTATCGCAGGACGGCACCGGCGTGCAAGACGCGGCGGCGCCGTGCACCGCACGCAACCATCCGTAGCATGTCATCACATTTATTCACTTTCGAGAATATCACAATTCCGTTACACTCAAAAGGCTGACGGACACACCCGTTGGGCTCAAGAAACGATATTTGGAGACACGCCATGAAACAAAGCTTTTCCAGCGAGGGCGGCGCCACGCGTCGTGCGACCCTGCTGGGCACCGCCTCGATCGCCGGACTTGCGCTTGCCTCGCGCGCCGGCGCGGCGGCGCCGCAGACCGTCACCCTGCCCTTCGCCAATGGCGAGCGGCCCATCGTGCCGGCGGGAACGTTTCCGCAAAAAGGCGAGATGATCCTGCAGCGGACCCGCGCGCCGCTGCTGGAAACGCCGTTCGAGGTGTTCCGGGACAACCTGTTCACACCGAACGACCGCGCCTTCGTGCGCTGGCACATGGCCGACTTCCCGGAAAGCATCGACACGGCGAAATACCGGATCAGGGTTTCGGGCCTCGTCGACAAGCCGGTCGAGATCACGCTCGACGAGCTGATGCACGGCTTTCCGATCCGCAAGATCGCTGCGGTGAACCAGTGCTCGGGCAACAGCCGGGGCTTCATCGAACCGCGGGTGCCCGGCGCGCAATGGGCGCATGGCGCCATGTACAATGCAATGTGGACCGGCGTGCCGCTCAGGCATCTGCTGGCCCGCGCCGGAGTGAAGGCCGGGGCGACGCATGTTGCGTTCCGCAGCCTCGAGCAGGGCGGCGGGCTGTATCCGGCGGATGTCAGATTCGAGAAGGCCATTCCGCTGTCACGCGCCAATGACGGCGAGGTGATGATCGCCTTCCAGATGAACGGCGCGAATCTGCCGCTGCTCAATGGCTACCCGGTCCGCCTCATCGTGCCGGGATGGTATTCGACCTATTGGGTGAAGATGCTCACCGAGATCGAGGTGATGGATCACCCCTCGACCGATTTCTGGATGGCAACCGCCTACAAGATCCCTGACACGCCGACCGGATCGATGACACCCGGTGAGCCGGGGATCAAGATGGTGCCGATCAACGAGATGAAGCCGCGCAGCTTCTTCGGCAGCGTCACCAACGGCGCGCGGCTGCCCGCCGGCAGACCCGTCGTGGTTCGCGGCTTTGCCTTCGGCGGCGGCAGCGCCCTGAAGTCCGTTGCCGTGTCGATCGACGGCGGGGCGAGCTGGCGCCCGGCCAGGCTCGGGCAAAACCATGGTGCCTATGGCTTCCGGGACTGGCAAATTCCGGTGCGCTTCCCGAAACCGGGGGCCTATCGGCTGATGGTCCGGGCCACCAACGCGGCAGGGCACGTGCAGCCCGCGAAGGCAGGCTGGAATCCGGGCGGGTTCCTCTACAACGCCATCGAACATGTCGACGTCACGGTCGCCTGAGAAAGGACGGCAAGCCATGAAGATCATCAGCACATATTCCGCGCGCGCCGCTCTTGTTGCGCTCGCGGCGGCGACCGTCTGCGGCACCATTGCACTGGCGGCTGCACCCGGACCGACGCTGGGGCCGCTCTCGGTCAACGTTCCTTCTCCGGGTGGCTATTTCCAGGGCACGGGGGCGGAAATCCTGAACCAGCACTGCGTCACCTGCCACTCGGCGGGATTCGTTGAGCGGCAACCGAAGCTTTCCGCATCGACCTGGACAGTGGAGGTGACGAAGATGAAGAAAGCGTTCGGCGCGCCCTACGCGGAGGCCGACATCCCGAAGATCGTCGACGCGCTGGTGGCCCGGCAGAAGGCGATGAAATAGCCCAACTCAGCCGCCGCGATCGGCCTCGAAGAGGGACTGCAGTTCGGCGACGCTCTGCTCGATGCTGGCGACCACGCGCGACGGGTCGCCGGCAAAGCCGAGGGTTTCGGTGAGCAGCGCCTCGTCCCGCTGCCGGAACGTGAAGATGGTGCGCGCCGCCTCCTCGGCCGGAATGCCGAGTTCGCGCAGCGCGCGTTCGCCGAGTTCGAGGCTCGATGCAAAGGTTTCGCGCACGATGTGCTCGACGCCGCGATCCATCAGCAACTGGGCATGGCGGCGGTTCCGCGCCCGCGCCAGGATGGTCAGGTGCGGCAGGTGGCGGCGCGCGAGGTCGGCCACCCGGAGCGCCGCATCGGGATCGTCGAGTGCGATGACCAGCAGCTTCGCATTGCCCGCGCCGGCGGCGCGCAGGACGGTGAGCCGGGCCGGATCGCCGAAATAGGCCCGCGCGCCGAAGCGGCGGACGAAGGCGACATGTTCGGCGTTCTGGTCGAGGGCGACGAAGGGAATCCGTCGCACCGAGAGCAGCCGGCCGACGATCTGGCCGACCCGGCCGAAGCCGCAGATCAGCACCGGGACGACGGCGCCCTCCTCGATCGGGGTGGTCGGCGGCGTCTGGCGGCGGGCGATGCGCGGCATGACCCAGCGCTCGATGCCGGCGAAACCGAGCGGCACCACCAACATCGACAGGGCGACAGTGAGCGTCGCCAGCCCAGACTGGGCCCGGTTCAGCACCCCGGCACCGACGGCGGCGGCGAAGACCACAAAGCTGAACTCGCTGCCTTCCGGCAGCGCCGCGGCAAAGCGCAGCGCGGTGGCCACGTTGCGACGCTTCGCGAACGCGACCACGAACCCGACCGCGGTCTTCACGACAAGCAGCGCGGCCACGGAAGCGACGATCAGCAGCGGTTCGCTATGAAACAGCGAGAAATCGACCGACATGCCAACCGAGATGAAGAAGAAGCCGAGCAGCAGGCCCTCGAACGGCTCGATATCGGCCTGGATGGCGTGACGGAACTCCGAATCCGACAGCAGCGCGCCCGCCATGAAGGCGCCGAGCGAGGCCGACAGTCCGGCCCAGTGGGCCAGAGCCGCCGTGCCGACGACGATCAGCAGCGTCATCGCGGTGAACACCTCGGGGGTGCGCGCACCGCCGATCAGGCGGAAGACGCGGTCGGCGAGGACCATGCCGCCGAACAGGATCGCCGCCACCGCCAGCACCGCCCGCCCGACCGCGAGCCAGGGGACATTGTGGGCGAAATGCGCGGCGACATCCGCCGGGGCCGCGCCGGCGGCGAGATGGCTCGCCAGCGTATTGCCGACGAGCAGCGGCACCAGGGCGACCAGGGGGATGAAGGCCATATCCTGGAACAGCAGGACGGCGAAGGCATCGCGGCCGGAGGCGGCGCTGAGCAGGTTGCGCTCGTTCAGCATCGGCAGGACGATGGCGGTGGAGGAGAGCGACAGGCCGAGGCCGACCACCGTCGCCGCCGGCCAGCCGAGTCCGGCGAAATGGGCAAGGACGGCCAGAATGGCGGCGCTCGGGATCATGTGACCGAAACCGAGGCCCAGGATGGTCTTGCGCAGGATCCAGAGCCGGTGCGGGCGAATCTCCAGCCCGATCAGGAACAGCAGCATGGTCACCCCGAGCTCCGACACGCTGCGGATTTCGGAGATGCCGGTGACGAGGCGCAGGCCGGCCGGACCGATGATGAGCCCGGCGAACAGATAGCCCACGATGCTGCCGACCCCGAGGCGACGCGCCAGCGGCACCGTGACGACCGTGGCCGCGAGCAGTGCGACGAGGGTGATGATCATTGGGCCGGTTCCCCGAAACAGGCATGAGCGTGGATTGTGGGCCGCGGATGGTCAGGCAGTACCGGCGCGCGGAAGCGGACCGGCGGAATGACCCTGCCACCGGCCGGCGCGCCCGCCAACCGGCCCGATCGCGACAGGGCGGCCATTCCGTTTCCATCCCATGCCAATCGTGCGACAAACCCTTACGTAAGGCGGCGTCAGAACAGGATGATCGGGATGAACCACGATTTCGACCTTTTCGTCATCGGCGGCGGCTCGGCGGGGGTGCGGCTCGCGCGGATCGCGGCGGGGCATGGCGCGCGCGTCGGCATCGCCGAGGACCGGCACTGGGGCGGCACCTGCGTGAATATCGGCTGCGTGCCAAAGAAGCTGATGGTGATGGCGGCGGAGTACGGGCTTGGTGCCGCCGATGCGCGCGGCTTCGGCTGGGACATGCGCGCCGTCGCGCATGACTGGCCCGGTTTCATCGCCGCCAAGGACCGCGAGATCGGCCGGCTGAACGGCGCCTATACGGGACTGCTGGAGCGGGCCGGCGCCACGATCTTCAATGCGCGGGCGCGGTTTCTCGGCCCGCATACGCTGATGGTGGGCGAGCAGCACGTCACCGCCGACCGGATCGCGATCGCGACCGGCGGCCAGCCGCTCCGGCCCGCCATTCCCGGCGCGGACCTCGCGATCGTCTCGGACGACGCCTTCCACCTGCCGGCGCGGCCGGAGCATGTCGTGATGGTCGGCGGCGGCTATATTGCTGTGGAATTCGCCGGAATCTTTGCCGGCCTCGGCTCGAAGGTGGACATCGTCTACCGCCAGCCGCTGCCGCTGCGCGGGTTTGACCCCGACCTGCGGGCGGGGCTGGCGGAGGCGCTGGCGGCGAACGGCATCGGCGTGCATCACGGCGTCGAGCCCGTGCGGATCGAGGCGGCGGGCGCGCGGCGGCGCCTGCATCTGTCGAACGGGCACATGATCGAGGCGGATTGCGTGTTTTTCGCCACCGGAAGGGCACCGAACGTGGCGGGCCTCGGGCTGGACAAGGCCGGCGTGACGGCCGGGCCCGGCGGCGCGATCCCGATCGACGAGGATTATCGCACCAATGTCCCGCACATCTTCGCGCTCGGCGACGTGACCGACCGGCTGAACCTCACCCCGGTCGCCACCGCCGAGGGCCACGCCCTGGCGGACACGCTGTTCGGCAACCGGCCGCGCCGCATCTCCCTCGCCAATGTGGCGAGTGCGGTCTTCTCGATCCCGCCGCTCGCCACCGTCGGCGTGACGGAGGACGCGGCACCCGACGGCGCGAAAGTGTTCGTCGCGCGGTTCACGCCCATGCGTCACACGCTCAGCGGACGCGCGCGGAAAACGATGATGAAGCTGATCGTCGACGCGGAGACCGACCAGGTCATCGGCGCGCATATGCTGGGCGAGGACGCCGCCGAGATCATGCAGGGGCTTGCCGTGGCCATCACTGCCGGGGCGACCAAGGCGGATTTCGACCGCACGATCGGCATCCACCCGACTGCGGCGGAGGAATTCGTAACCCTGCGGACGGAGACACGACGGGTGAACCGCGGCGGCGAATCGGCGAAGCCGCGGGCGGCGGAGTAGCGCGCCCGCCCGGTTTTGGCTTATAGGCCCTTCTCCAAGGAGATCGCCATGAACGACGCTGACACGACGATGCATGATCCGGCGGGCTGGAGCCCGGAATCCTGGCGGGCGAAGCCGATCAAGCAGGTGCCGACCTATCCCGACGCGGCGAAGCTCGCTGCGATGGAGGCCCGCCTGCATGGCTATCCGCCGCTCGTCTTCGCCGGCGAGGCGCGGCGCCTGAAGGCCTCGCTCGCGCTGGCGACGGAAGGCAAGGCGTTCATCCTGCAGGGCGGCGACTGCGCCGAGAGCTTCGGCGACTTCACCGCCAACGTCATCCGCGACACGTTCCGCGTGCTGCTGCAGATGGCGGTGGTGCTGACCTTCGGCGGGTCGGTGCCGGTGGTAAAGCTCGGCCGCATGGCCGGCCAGTTTGCCAAGCCGCGCAGTTCGGACAGCGAGACGATCGACGGCGTCACCCTGCCCTCCTACCGCGGCGACATCATCAACGGGCCGGATTTCACCGCCGAAGCCCGCATTCCCGATCCGGCGCGGATGGAGTTCGGCTATTTCCAGTCCGCCGGCACGCTCAACCTGCTGCGCGCCTTCGCCTCGGGCGGCTATGCCGACCTGCACCAGGTGCATCGTTGGAACCTGGATTTCGTGCGCCGCTCGCCGCTCGCCGAGCGCTACCGCGACCTCGCGGCGCGGATCGACGAGACGCTGCAGTTCATGGCCGCCTGCGGCATGACCAGCCAGTCGACCCCGCAGATCCACGAAACCGAATTCTACACGAGCCACGAAGCGCTGCTGCTGCCCTACGAGCAGGCGCTGACGCGCGTCGATTCGACGACAGGCGATCATTACGCCTGCTCGGCGCATTTCCTCTGGATCGGCGACCGCACCCGCCAGCTCGACGGCGCGCATGTCGAGTTCATGCGCGGCGTGAAGAACCCCATCGGCATGAAGGTCGGCCCGAGCATGGACGAGGACGACATGCTGCGCCTGATCGAGCGCCTCGATCCGGCGAACGAGGCCGGGCGGCTGACGCTGATCGCGCGGATGGGCGCGGAGCAGATCGCCGCCAAGCTGCCGAAACTGGTGCGGGCGACAAAGCGGGAGGGCCGCAATGTGGCCTGGCTGTGCGACCCGATGCACGGCAACACGATCACGACATCCGGCAAGGTGAAGACCCGCCGGTTCGATGCGATCCTGTCGGAAGTGCGCGGCTTCTTCGACATTCACGAGGCCGAGGGAACCACGCCGAGCGGCGTGCATGTCGAGATGACCGGGCAGGACGTGACCGAGTGCGTCGGCGGCGCGCGGCAGCTTTCCGAGGCCGATCTCGGGGCCCGCTACGAGACGTTCTGCGACCCGCGGCTGAATGCCGAGCAGTCGCTCGAACTCGCCTTCCTGATCGCGGCGGAACTGAAGACCCGTCGCGCGCCCCGCGGCACCGCGATCGCCGCCGAGTAAATGACCCGCGCCGCACGCCGGGCGGTCCCGCGCCCCGATCTCGACGCCGGGATCGCGGCGCGGACCGATGCCTATTTCAACCGGACCAGGGCGATCGTCGCCCGGTTCGGCGATGCGCGGGTCACCTACGCCCTGTTCATGCGCCGCCCCGTTGTCTCCGCGCCGATGCTGATGCTGCGCTGGCTCGACGAGGTGATGGAGGCGCGCGGCGAGCATGTCGAGGTCGAACTCGCCCGGCCTCGTGAAT
>JAJZFF010000666.1:2003-3365 GCA_021805485.1 Pseudomonadota bacterium | reverse complement strand
GGGGCTGCCGCCGTCGCGGCCGGCGATGACCGGCAGGCCGGCGGCATTGGCTTCCAGGAACACGAGGCCGAACCCCTCGGTATCGCCGGAGGCGAGCGCCCGGTTGGGCATCACGAATACGTCGCCGAGGCGGTAATGATCGGCGAGGTCGGCATCCGGCACGTCTCCCGCGAACACGACCGCCTCATCCACGCCCTCCGCCGCCGCGATCTGCGCCAGCGTTCCGGCATAGGGCCCGTCACCCACCACCAGGAACCGCAGCGCCGGATCGGTGCGATGCAGCATCGCGAAGGCGCGGATCGCGTTGTCGATGCCCTTCTTTTCCAGCAGGCGGCAGACGGAGACGAACACGAAATGCCCCCGCAGGCCATGGCGTTCGATCAGGTCGCCGCGCGGCCCGCCCGGGGCGGGAGCGAACCGATGGAAATCGACGCCGTTCTCGATGAGCCGGATCCGGTCCCGCGCGCCCGGAAGCATCGATGCCACTGTGTCGAAGGTGAAGCGGCTGACCACGATGATGACATCGGCGGCGGCAAGCGCGGCGCGGCGGCGGCTTCCGCTCGGGTCGTAATTGTCGTCGGTGGTGATTTCCTCGCCATGCACATAGGCCACGCGGCGCAGCCCTGGCCAGAACCGCAGCACCCGCAGGATCCAGGCGCCGGACATCAATTCGCCGATACAGACGGCGCCGATGCGCCGCGTCGCCAGGATCGTGGCCAAGCGGCCGAGCACCGCCAGCCGCAGCGCGATGTCATATGCGATGAAGCGCAGCCGGGCGATCGGGGTCTCGCCGCCAGGCCCCCGCAGAGGTGTGCGCAGCAGTGCAATCCGCGCCACGCGGAACTGCGCCAGCCGGTCATGTTCGCGCCAGCCGATCAGCGGCAGATCATCGGCGTAATGGGTACGGGGGGCAAGAACCTCGACCATGCCGTTCGCATGGCGGGCGAGTTCGCTGTAGACGAGCGCCGAGCCGCCGCGCACCGGCGGGAAATTGTTGGCGATCAGCAGGACGCGGCCACCGGCCATCACCGGGGCGCGGTCATCGGCTGCGGCCCGGCCGGATCGAGCAGGCCGGGAATGGCATCGGTGCGGACGAACCGGCAGCCCGTCCGGTCCGCGAGATCGGTCAGCATGGCCGACAGATCGTCGTAGAAATGATGCAGGTCGCGCCGGCTCTGGACATAGGGGTTCCGGCCTGGCCAGATCGAGGAACTGTGGAAGCTGAGCGGAAGAACGCGCTGCTCCCGCGCGAGCAGGGCGTCGGTCAGACGCCGCGCCGCCCCCGCGCCATTGCCCTCGGGCGAGAGCGTCACGCGTTCGGCGCAGCCGAGGCGGGCCAGCGCCGCGCCAAGGATCTGCCGC
>JAJZFF010000666.1:0-1215 GCA_021805485.1 Pseudomonadota bacterium | reverse complement strand
TCACGATCCGGCCCTGACGGTGGTGGTTGAGGACGATCCGGACATCGCCGCCCTTGGCGCGGAATGGCAGGCGCTGGAGGCGAGGGCCGACGGGTCCTTCTTCACCTCCTGGACCTGGATCGCGGCCTTGCTTGCCAACGGTCTCGTTCATCCGCGGGTGGTGCGCGTCGAGGCGGCCGGGCGGCTGGTGGCGATCGGGATTTTCCACTGGCGGGCGAGATGGTTCTCGCGCTCGCTGAGCCTGACCTCGGTGGACGACCCGGAATACGATGCCCCCTATGTCGAGCATAACGGACCGTTGGTCGATCGCGACTGCCCGGAGGCGTCAGGGATCTGGTGGCAGGCGATCGGCCGGCTCGGCGCCAGCGTCGTCTACCTGCCGGGGATCGCGCCGGAAGCGCTGCCCGGCCTGCGCCGGCTCGGCACGGTACTGGTCGAGCGGCGGCAACCCGCCCCCCGCCGGAGCCTCGCGCCGGTGCGTGCCTGCGGCGGCGACGTCACGGCGCTGATGTCGCCCAACAGCCGAAGGCAGATCCGCCGCGCGATTCGCGCCTGCGAGCAGAGCGGCCCACTGACGCTCGAACGGGCGACGACGCTGGACGAAGCCCGTCTCGCCTTCGCCCGGATGGCCGACCTGCACCGCGCGGGCTGGCGCCGACGCGGCCAAGCGGGGGCGATGTCACCATTGTTCTGCCGGTTTCATCGGGATGTTCTGGCCCAGGGCGTCGCGGCCGGAACGGCCGATCTGTTGACTGTCAGGGCAGGCGACCGGCTGATTGGTCATCTGTACAATTTCCGCTATCGCCGGACGGTGTCGGCCTATCAGAGCGGCTTCGCCTACGATACGGCTTTGCCGCACGAAAAGCCGGGGCTCGTCTGTCATGCGCTGGCAATCCGGCATTATGCCGAAGAAGGCCTGGAGATTTACGATTTCCTCGCCGGGGCGGCGCGCTACAAGACCAGCTTCGCCGACCAAGCGCCGGATCTGGTCTGGCTTCGGCTTGCGATGGGCCATGCGCCGCTGGCATTGATGATCCGGGCGCGGGCGAAGGTGGCGGCGTATCGGAATCGCCGGGATATTTGAAAGAAAACTCTGTCTGGAGATTTTCCACGTCACGCATTCTGATTCTTTGGAAAGTCAATAATCCATTGAAATCATTGAACGCGCCGTTGTCGTCGCACACGCGCGGCATCAACGACCGCGACCATGCCTTC
>JAJZFF010000284.1 GCA_021805485.1 Pseudomonadota bacterium | reverse complement strand
ATGGGAAATCGTGTTGTTCATCGGAATGCCGTCGAACAGCACGGTGAGCCCGTTGCGCTCGGCGTCGCCGTTGGTCGACGACCAGCCGACCTTCGAGCCGCGCAACTGGATCTGGTAGCGGGCGGTATCGGAATTGCCGCCATAACCGCGGATCTGCACGCCCGGCGCCGCCGACAGCGCGCCGGCCGAACTGGTCGAGGGGCCGAGGGCCTGGATGTCCTGGCGGCTGACCACGGCCTCGGACTGCGAGGATTTGAAGATCTTCTTCTTGGTGAGCTTGACGCTCGATTTTCCGAGATGAGTGTAATAATTCGATGTCGCGGTCGCCGAGACCTGCCCGGCGCTGACGGTCTGAGCAGACGCCTGTGGCAGGATGACAGCAAGACTCGCGCCAGCAAGCAGCATGGCGCGCAATGCCGACCTTGCTGATTTGGAACGAACATATTTCATGATCAGACCTTCTCCCAGTTTGACGCAATGGCGGCAGCGCCTCGGGCATCAGAGGCAGGCCGCGTTCGGATCGCGGGTGGGGAAGTAGCCTTCGAGTTACAGTCTGTCACGTTATGTTTTGAAGTCAATGTAAGAAAAACGACATCGTTCTGAAATATTACATCATGGTTTTTTCAGTCATAATTACGCCGACGGATCGGAATACATGATCGGTTTATGCAATTTTCGGGAAGATCTGCCCGGGTGCCGAGGCGCGGCATTTCGTCGCGCGTGACATGCGGAAAGAAGCTGCGTGGAGCCACCGCCGTCGATGATGGGACGTCAGTTTCTCATCGGCAGCGGACGACAGCGCGTCAGGCCGGGATCGTTGGGCCTCGTCCGTTGACGGAGGCGAACGGCTCCCAGCCGGAATCACCCTGCGCCCGCGCCCGGTCGGCCTCAGGCGTGCAGTGTCTTGAGAAACGCGATGATGTCGAGCGCCTGCGCGCGCGACAGCCGGCCCTTCCAGGCAGGCATTGGCTGGTCGAGCCGGTCGCCATCCTCGTCACGCGCATCGAGGATGGCGCGGAGCAGAAGTTTCGTGCTGTGATGATAAGTATTTTCAAGTCCCGGCGCTTGCAGATTGGCCGAAACGGCCTTGCCGAGATGCAATCCGCCGGCGCCGTTGGCGCGGTGGCATCCGCTGCAATGGGACAGGTACAACGCCTTTCCGGCGCTGACGCTGGTGGCATGCGCAGGGCTTAGTCCGGCGAGCACGACGGAAAACACAAAACCGGACAGTACGCGTTTCAGCATTTCAGACTCCAGTATCTAGAATGGCCATGACTTGGCGCGGCGACATTCCAGGATTTGCAGGCCGACGCCTGACGTACCGAAATACCAGTTACCCGCGTATGTTTCCGTATCCGTAACAACGTCCTTCGAGTCAACCTGCCCTCATGGAAGACGACCGGGCGACGATCATGCGGAAATCGCCGGAAACCCTGGCGAATGATGCGGCATTAGCCCTGCGTTCACTTCGTTCAGGAGACCTTCCAGAGAAATTTCACGGAATTGACTTGAACATCGGTGTTCAGGCGTTCGGTCGGGCTCAAAGGAGCGCGCAGCCGATGGCGGCGCGGGTCGCGGCTGGCGAAGATGATCCGCCGCATCATTTCGCCGGCGAACACGATGCGGATCTTCTCTTCCGCCGAGTAGAGCGGGGAGGACGCCCGGCGAATATCCCGACCCACCGCCTCGACGGAAGATTTCAGGGTCGACGATTTCCGGCTCGTCCCGCGGCGATGTCCGCCTCGGCAGCATCCGTTCCTCCTGCGCCCATGTCATGATCCGCTTGACGATTTCGCATGGTTTTGTGACCAGGAACGGCCGCCCTCGCGAATGCTGATACAAGCTGAAGCCAAAAAATCGACGAATAACCCATAAAGTCGAATTTTTTTACAAATAACGAGACAATTTTAGCATCGCTCAAGTTGAATCATAAATATATCTATGACTCAGTCTATGGGATAATTAGAGTCCGTCCAAGATCATCTTGAGTCCCTGGAATCGTTTATGATTCCAGGGCGGCAGCGGCGATTCGCAGGAGCTGCCGAAGTGGACTGTCGGGAACCGTGTCCGTTATGACCGCAGCCGGCTTCGCTACCCCAGCGACCTGACCGACGAAGAATGGGCGCTGGCCAAAGCGGAGATCCCGCGCGCCAAGCGTGGCGGCAACAAGCGCACGGTGGACGTGCGCGAGGTGCTGAACGGCCTGATGTACGTGCTGAGCACTGGCCGCCAGTGGCGTGCGATGCCGAAAGACTTGCCGCCCCGCAGTACGGTCAACCACTATTTCTGCCGCTGGCAGGATGACGGCACGCTCGATCGGCTGCACCATGCGCTCTACGTGCTCTGTCGGGAGCAGGCAGGCCGTGAGGCCAGTCCGACAGCGGCCATCATCGGCAGACAAAGCGTCAAGGGCGCGGAAAAAGGGGGCGCCGGGTCGACCCGCCGGGCGGAGTGGCCGAAGGTTCCACCGGCCCGAAAGGCCGGTGGAATGGCCGCGGAGGGTTTGATGGCGACGCTTTTCGGACTGTATCCATTCCTCCTGAAGCTCTATGCCGACGCGGGCTACCAGGGCCCGAAATTCCAACGCGGCCTGGCCCGGGTCTGCCGCAGGGTGAACCTCGCAATCGTGCGGCGGTGCGACACAGCAAAATTCGTCGTGTTGCCCAAGCGCTGGATCGTGGAGCGCACCATTGCCTGGTTGAACCGCTGCCGGCGCCTGAGCAAGGATTGGGAATGCCTCAGCCGAAACGCCCTCGCATTCCTCCGCTCGGCGTCAGTCCGGCTGATGCTGCGAAGGCTTTGCCAAAGCAAAATATGATCTTGGACCGACTCTTATATCTTCCAATACTTTCGGCCACTTGACGATCAACGAGACCGGAACCGGCGATTACGTTTCGGCGACCAGCTATGCCACCGTCAGTGTCGGCGGTTCCGGCAATACCGCGCTGCTCGACATCAAGGCCGGAGCGCCTGGCGCTATCGGCGCCACCGTCGGCGGCTCGAACGATACGGTGAGTGCGACCGTCTATTCCCCAATCCTCGTCACCGCGGAAGGCAACCTGATCAACGCAAGCGGAAATGCCGCGGTCACCATTGCCGCAGCATCCGGTGCCGCGGCGGGCACCATCATCGCAACCGGGTTCGACGCCATCACCACGCAGACGGGTGACAGCGTGATTTCCATTCCCGGCGGCTCCTGGAATTCCACCATCAACGACATCGGCGGAAATGACACGATCTTCGCCGGGAGCCCCTCCCCTGGCGGAAGCAACGGGCTTGCCATCAATGGCGGCCGCGGGACGCTGTTCATCAATGACCAGGCAAGCGGCCGAACGATCGTCATGACCGGCGGAGAAGCCGCGGTGACC
>JAJZFF010000326.1 GCA_021805485.1 Pseudomonadota bacterium | reverse complement strand
CCTGGTATGCACGCAAGCTTTGGCGCGATCATCACCCGCGTCGCCGGGACGCCTGATGCGGACGCTGACCCTGCATGTCGGCATGGGCAAGACGGGGACGACAGCGATCCAGAACGCACTGCGTGCCGCGGCCCCGGCGCTGCGCGGCCGCGGTGTGTTCTGCTGCGACCACTGGCTGCTCTCCGGGACGATGGGCGGCAGCGGATTCGCCGGCGCGGACGAGTTCGCCCACTTGCTCGGCGTTGATCCGCCGGGTTTCGCGGCACGACTCGGGCGGATTTTCGATGCCGGCAACGAGATGTTGACGCTCAGCAACGAAATCATCTGGAGCAATGAGGCGCTGGTTTCGGCCTGGGACGCCGTTGGCGCCTTTGCGGCGGACTTCGCCACTGCCGGTGGCTGCGCCCGCATCGTGCTCTATCTTCGCCACCAGCTCGACTGGCTGGTCTCGGCCTATCTGCAATGGTGCGTGAAGGACAAGCTGACGCCGGGCCGGGTGATCGACTTCGAGCGCTATCGCGCCGAATCGGCCGCCCTTCTGGATTATCCCGCCCTTGTCACCCGCTGGCGGCAGGCGGCCTCACCCGCCGAGGTGATCGTCCGGCCCTATGAACCGGGCATCGACGCCGTGGCGGATTTCGCGTCCGTTGCCGGCATCGAGGGGATGCTGGTGGGCGACCGCGCGCACCCGACGCCCGGGTATACGGCGCATGTGCTGACCAAACTGATCGGCGACCAGCACGACGAGCCGCACCTTGCCGGCGACCTGATCGAACTGCTTGCCAGAGCGGGCGTCTACCAGAGGGATTTCCATCCGGTCGATCCGTGCCTGATCGACTTGACGGATGAGGCCGCCGCCGCGATCGCCGGCGAATACGACGCGCGGAACGAGGTCCTGATCCCGCTCTGTGGCTTCGCGCCGCGCCGGGGCGGCGTGCCGCCGCAACTTGGCCGCCGGCCGCATTCCGGGCCGGTGAATACCGATCTGATCGCCGTCCTGCTCGAACTCCTGCTCCATCAGCATCGCGAACTCGCGGCCCAGCGCGGCCGGATCGAGGCGCTGGAGGCGCGGCTCGGCACGTAGAGCAGCCTCAGAATGCGAAGCGCGGGGCGACGGCGTCCGGCAGGGTCGAAAACCGTCGCATTTCGACGCGCAGGGCCGCGTCGTCGAGCCCGTCGATGATCCCGGTGCGGACCAGAAGCCCCCGGCAACCCGCCGCGACGGCGCCGGCGATGTCGTGTTCGAGGCTGTCGCCCACGCCGAAGATGCGTGCGTGGGGAACGCCGGGCAACAGAGCGAGGGCGGCGTCGTAGACGTCGGCATGAGGCTTGCCGAACCAGCGCACTGTTCCTCCCGCAGCTTGATAGGCCTCCGCCAGGGCGCCGGCGCCCGGATGCAGCCGGCCGCCCGCGAGCATGAGGCGGTCGGGATTGGTGCAGATCGCCGGCACCCCGCGCGCGGCCGCCGGCGCCATGCGTGACCAAAGCGCATCGTAGCCATGGCGGTCGGCTTCCGATCCGGCGATCATCACCAGGTCGGCTTCTTCGGCCGTTTCGACCGGCGCGATGTCGAAGCCCTCCAGAATGTCGAGCGCCGGATCGCGGGCGAAGAGCAGTACCCGGCAGCGGCGGCGGAGATATGCCGGCGGCGCCGCGCGCAGGACCTGCCAGGCGACCTCGCCGGAGCATAGTGACGCATCGAAGCAGTCAGCGGTGATGCCCATCGCGGCGAGACGGTGGATGTTGTTCGACGCGCGGCGGCCTGAATTGGACAGCAGGATGACGCGCTTGCCCGCCGCGCGCAGCGTCCGCAGCGTTTCGATCGCGCCGGGATAGGGCGTTTCGCCATCGTGGATCGTGCCGAACTGGTCGATCAGGAAGGCATCCGCCGCATCCGCGAGAGCGGCGAGCCCGGAGATGGCGCGGATCGTCATGTGGCGACTCCGTGTCGCGCGAGGCGGGCCGCGCCATAGGCTGCTTCCGTGTGGGTTGCGGCGGTCACCTCGACTCCGATGATCCGGGCGCGCAGTGCGGTCCAGACCGGATTGGCAGCCCCGCCGCCGACGCTGAAAATCCGGCGAACCGGCGGCGCGCCGAGTTCGGCGAGACGCCGATAGGCCTCCGCCTCGATCCGCGCGAGGCCTTCGAGCAGCCCGTGCAGGAAGCGGGCATCGTCGTCCGGCCGCGGTTCGAGCCGGGGCGGCAGCGCCGGATCGCTCACCGGAAAGCGCTCGCCGGGGCTCGGCAGGGGATAGTAGTCGAGTCCCGAATCCCGCGCCGGATCAATGCGCGTCGAGAGTGCCGCGAGTTGGTCGGGCGTGAAGAAACGGGCGAGTACGGCGGCGCCGGCATTCGATGCACCGCCCGGCAGGAAGCACCCGAGCAGGCGGTGGCTGTAGACGCCGAAGGCGGGCGCGGAGACCGGACGTTCCGACAGCAGCTTGACCGTCAGCGTCGAACCCAGGGCGGAAACGCCGTCGCCCGCCGTGTCGGCGCCGGTGGCGAGGAAGGATGCACAGCCATCGGTCGTGCCGGCGACGAGGCGGGCCTCGGGTGAAAAGCCGAAGCGGGTGGCGATATCCGCGCCGACATGGCCCACCGGGGTGCCTGGCTCGACGACGCTGGGCAGCAACGCGAGGTCGAGGCCAGTGGCCGCAACCCACCCGGGCCAGCGGCCGGCGCGCGGATCGTATCCCGATTTCAGCGCGTTGTTGGCATCCGAAACGCCATGCGGCGCGCCGAGACGGTGGGCGATCCAGTCCGCCTCGTGCAGGAAGCCGGCGAGGCCCGGAAGGGAAGCGCGGTCGAGCATACGCGCGAGGGGGGAGGATTGTCCGCGCGCCGGGCTGTCTTCCGGTGCGGCAGCGCTGACGCGCGCGACGGAAGCGGCTTCGGCCTTGTCATTATACAGCGTGGCCAGGCCGATCGGCGCGCCTGACATGTCGGTAGGAATGATCGTGCCGGAGGTGCCGTCGACCGCGATGGCCGCGATGCGGCGCGGGTCCAGCGTCGCGCAGAGCATGTCGAGCGCGGAGGTGACGGCGGACCAGATCGAGGCAGGATCGCGGCGACGTGTGGCGGAGATCGCGGCACGACCCTCGGCGACGATCGTGCCGCTGTCATCGATCGCGATGGCGCGCACGCCCGAGGTCCCGAGATCGACCCCGACCGCCAGCCGCCCCGCATCCGGCACCTTATCCATTTTGCCGTTCCCCCCGAATCGCTGCCTAATTGTCATTTCGAATATTCAACATTGAATATTTCAGCATTTTTCTCAGGATATATCCGGCATTGCACGCGTATACACAATTTCTTGCTGCGCCGCAGCGACGATTTCCGTTGACAACGTCTGTAAACCGAATATTTCTCCGTGTC
>JAJZFF010000514.1 GCA_021805485.1 Pseudomonadota bacterium | reverse complement strand
TCTTTTTCGGTTCAGAGGATCGTGCCCTCGAAAGGCGGCAGGTAATCGGGCGCCTCGAACTCGACGACCCAGAGATCGGGGTCGAAGCGGAGTTGCTTCTCGACATAGGCATCGGCCCGCGCATCGTCGACCGGGTCGGGGCCGGTGGCGCGCAGCCAGGCGGGGCGGCCGAGGGCATCGCGCGTCTGGCTCAATATCACCACCCCCATCCGGCCGCGCAGGAGCACCAGCACGCCGCCGGCATCCTCGTCGCCCCGGTGCAGCAGCATTCCGGGCCGGCCATCGGCGGCGCCGAGCCGCAGCGCCATCTGCACCCAGATGCCGGCCTTGACGCGGGGTTCGCTCACCGGGCTTGACCTATCGACGACCGCACCGAACTCTGTTGATAATGACTAACGAAAACCGACGGGGATAAGCTCATGGACTGGTTTCGCTCCTTGCCTCGACTGCTTGCCGCGCTGCTCTGCATATCACCGGCGCTGGCCCATGCCGCATCGCCGCCGAAACTGCAAAAGGTCACGTTCGGGCTCGACTGGGTGGCCGAAGCCGAATATGGCGGCTTCTATCAGGCGGTGGCGGATGGCATCTACCGCAAATATGGCCTCGACGTGACGATCCGCGAGGGCGGGCCGCAGGTGAACAACGCGCAGCTGCTGCTGGCCGGGCGGCTGGATTTCGACATCACCTCGAACAGTTTCCTCGCCTTCAATTTCGTGCAGCAGAAGATCCCCTTCGTCGCGGTGGCGGCCTTCTTCCAGAAGGATATCGACGTGCTGATCGCCCATCGGGGTGCTGACGAGAACAGTTTCGCGGCACTGAAGGGCAAGCCGATCGCGATTTCGGCGGATACGCGCGCGGGGTGGTGGCTCTTCCTCAAGAAAAAATACGGCTACAGCGACAGCCAGATCCGCCCCTACGATTTCAGCCTCGCCCCATTCTTCACCAGCAAGGACCTGGTGGTACAGGGGTTTCTCACCTCGGAGCCGTTCCTCGTGAAGCAGAAGACCGGGCATTTCCCTGTGGTGCTGCGGCTCGACCAGGCGGGGTTCGATGGCTATGGCGAGCTGATCGCGACCTCGCGCAAGCTGGCGAAGACCGACCCCTCGGTGGTGCGCCGCTTCATCGAGGCGTCGGCGGAAGGGTGGAAATCCTATCTCGACGGCAATCCGGCGCCGGCCTTCGCGCTGATCCGCAAGGCCAACCCGGACATGACGCCGGCGCTGCTGAAATTCGGCTATGACCAGCTCAAGGCGCATCAGGTGGTGGAGGATGCGACCACGGCGAAGATCGGCATCGGCGGGATGACCGATGCGCGGTGGAAAGGCTTTTACGAGCAGATGCGCGCGGCCGGGCTGTATCCGGCGGATTTCGACTATCGCAAGGCCTATACGCTGCGGTTCCTGCCGAAGGGGAAAGCGGCCGCGCGCTGAGATGGTGCGGCTGGAGCAGGTGACGCGGCGGTTCGGGGCGGGGACGGTCGCGCTTTCGGGGATCGACGCGGAGATCGGGCGGGGCGAGTTGGTCGCCCTGCTCGGGCCCTCGGGCTGCGGCAAGTCGACGCTGCTGCGGCTGCTGGCCGGGCTCGACGCGCCGGATGCGGGGCGGCTGGTCTGGGAGGGGGGTGCCGCACCCGGCGCGGGCGAGGTCGGCTTCGTGTTCCAGGATGCCACGCTGCTGCCCTGGGCGAGTGCTGCGCGGAACGTGCACCTGCCGCTCCGCCTCGCCGGGCAGCGTTTCGAGGACGGCGCGGCCTTGGTGCATGAGCTGCTGGCGCGGCTCGGGCTCGCGGGGTTCGAGGACGCGAAGCCGGCGGCATTGTCCGGCGGGATGCGGATGCGCGTGGCGATCGCGCGGGCGCTGGTTTCGCGGCCGCGTCTGCTGCTGATGGACGAGCCTTTCGCCGCCCTCGACGAGTTTACCCGCAACCGGTTGCAGGACGATTTGCTGGCGCTGTGGCGGGAGACGGGCAGCACGATCGTGTTCGTGACCCATTCGATCTACGAGGCGGCGTATCTGGCCTCGCGCATCGTGGTGATGACGCCGCGGCCGGGGCGGATTGCCGCGGAGATTGCGAGCCCGCTGGCCGCGGGCGGGGACCGGCGGACCGATCCGGCCTATGCGGCACTGGTGCGCGAGGTGACGGAGACGCTGCGCGCGGTGATGCCGTCATGAGCCGCGCCGAGCGATGGGCGCCGGCGGTTTTTGGCCTTGCGGCGCTGGCGCTGTGGCAGGGGCTGGTGATCGGCTTGCGGGTGAAGCCTTACGTGCTGCCGGGGCCGGCGGCGATCGTCGCGGCGTTCTGGGCGGACCGGGGCTCGCTGCTGCTCTCGCTGGTCTCGACCCTCGCGGTGACCGGGGCGGCGCTGCTGGCGGCGGCGCTGCTCGGCATGGCGCTGGCGATGGCGATGGCGGCGAGCCGGCTGGCGCGCGCGGCGATCCAGCCCTGGGCGGTGGTGTTGCAGGTGACGCCGGTGGTCGCCATCGCACCGCTGATCATCATCTGGGTGCATCAGCAATTCGCCGCCATGGTGGTGTGCGCCACCATCGTCGCGTTCTTCCCGGTGCTGTCGAACACCGCTTCGGGGCTGGCGGCGACGCCGCCGGAACTGGTCGACCTGTTCCGGCTGAACGGGGCGAGCAGGTGGCAGACGCTGGTGCTGCTGCGGCTGCCGTCCGCCCTGCCCTTCTTCCTCGCCGGGCTACGGATTGCCGGCACGCTGGCGCTGGTGGGCGCGGTGGTGGCGGAATTCGTCGCGAGTTCGGGCGGGTTCGCCGGGGGGCTGGCCGGGCGGATTCTGGAGGCGGGCTACCGGCTGGAAATTCCGCGCATGTTCGCCGCCCTCACCCTGCTCGCGCTGACCGGAATCATGATCTATGCCGCACTCGGCGCCTTCGAGCGGGCCGCGCTGCGGCGCTTCGGCGCAGGCGGCCAGGGCGGCGCTTGATATGGGCCGCCGGTTCTGGCACAGGCGCGCGCATGACCCGCAAGATGACCGACGCCCAGCTCGACTACGAACGCAAGCGCGCCGCCAAGGCCAACATGAGCCTTGAGGACTGGCTGAAAACCAAGGAACGCCGCGCCGCCGAGGCCGCCTCTGCCGCCGCGATGCAGCCGGCGAAGAAGCCCGGCCTGCTGCGGCGGCTGATCGACCGGGCGCACAAGCCCATCTGAAACCTCGCGCCGCTCGGGGGATTACTCGACGGCGTCGATATCCGGCGCCATCGGGTTCTTCATGCCGACGATGTGATAGCCGCAATCGACGTGGTGGATCTCGCCGGTGACGCCGCGCGAGAGGTCCGACAGCAGGTAGAGCCCCGAGGCACCGACTTCCTCGAGCGCCACGTTGCGCTCGAGCGGCGCGTTGAGCTGGTTCCATT
>JAJZFF010000469.1 GCA_021805485.1 Pseudomonadota bacterium | reverse complement strand
GCTCTGGTCGATCTCGCTGATCGCCGCGATCATCGCGGGCGGGCTGATCATCGGGCTGTTCCATCAATCGGCGACGGCGAGCCTCGCGCGTGACCGGCAGGTCGCCGCCCGGGCCTGCGATTCGATTGCGCGCGCCTATGGATTCTATAGCGCCGGGCTCGGATCGGCGCCGCAGGACGAGGTGTTTCGCAAGGGGCTGATAGGTGTCGCGGCCTTCGGGCTCCGGCCGTTTCCCGATGTCGCCGGCGGCATCGTCTCGGGCGGTACGGCACTCGCGTCGATCGGCGTCGTTACGCCGCATGACGCGGGCATCTCCGCGGCGACCGCGGCAGCGCTGGACGCGGACCATCTGGTGCTGCGCCAGCGCGGAGGGTTCGGCGACCGTGCGGTGATCGCCGCCTGCCCACTTGGCAGTCCGGCTGAAGACCTTGCGGGGTTCACCATCGTCCGGCTCGACCTGCTGCGCACGCCCTTCTCGAAACTTGCCGCCGGCGGCCTGGCCGTGCTGCTGCTCTTCCTTCTGGTCTCGGCCTGGTTCCTCACGCGTCTGGTGCTCGGCTTCTCCCGCCGCCTCGCCGCCGTCGAGGCCGGCCTCGCCACCGACCCCGAAGCAAAACTACCACTGACCGGCGAACCCGATTTTGATCGGCTGATCGCCGCGTTGAACGGCGCTACCGCCCGCCTCGGCCGCGCCCGCGCGCGCATCGCCGAGCAGGAGAAACTCGCCTCGCTGGGACGGATGGCGGCGGGGCTGGCGCACGAAATCCGCAATCCCCTGGGCGCGATTCGCCTCCGCGCGGAATCCGGCCTCGCCGGCGACGCCGCACGACGCGGCGCGGCCCTCGACCGCATCCTCGCGGAATCGGCGCGGCTGGAAAAGCTCACCGGCAAATTGCTGGGCTTCGCCGCCGCGCCCGCGCCGCAGACTGAAGAGGCATCGCTCGCGCATCTTTTCGGCGAGGCGCGCGCACCGCTCGAAGAATATGCCGCGGCGAAGGGCGTCACGATCCAAACGAACGATCGGGGCCTCTCCTGGACGCTGGACCCCGCGCTGACCCTCAGCGCGCTCGACAACCTGCTGCGCAATGCGATCGACGCCTGCGGCGAGGGCGATACGGTGCGGCTGACCGCGGCACGCGATGCGGACGGTCTCACGATTCTCATCGAGGATACCGGGCCAGGAATCGCACCCGGGATCGCGGCCCATCTTTTCGAGCCTTTCGTCACCGGGCGGCCGGAGGGAAACGGGCTCGGCCTTGCCATCGCCCGCGAGATGATCCGCGCCCAGGGCGGCACGCTGGTCCATGACCCATCCGAGCACGGCGCGCGGTTCCGCATAAGGTTCAGGGGGGTGTCGTGATGGCGCGGATCGCAGTGATCGACGACGATGCCGGGTTCCGCGCCAGCCTTGCCGAGGCGCTGGATGATTTCGGCCATGACGTCGCCGAATTCGCCAGCGCCGATTCGGCCCTGACGGTACTGGCAACGGACCCGGCCGCCCTCGTCTTTCTCGACCTCCGCATGCCAGGCATGGACGGGATCGCCGCACTGGAAGCATTGAAATCGCGCGACAAGGCGCTGCCGGTCGTCGTGCTCACCGCCTACGCGACCGGCGAGAACACGATCGCCGCGATGCGCCTCGGCGCGTTCGATCATCTGACCAAGCCGGTCGGCCGCGCAGATCTCGAAGCCCTGCTCGATCGGGCGCTTACCGGCACGGCGACAACGTCGGCCCCGGCAGACTCCGTCGCGCCTGGCGAAATCATCGGCACGAGTCCGGCGATCCGCGAGGTCCAGAAACGGATCGGCCTCGCCGCCTCAGGCCACGCGACCGTGCTGATCCTTGGCGAGACCGGCGTCGGCAAGGAACTCGTCGCCCGCGCGATCCACCGGTTCAGCGACCGCGCGTCGCGCCCCTTCGTCGCAGTGAATTGCGCGGCAATCCCCGCCGATCTGCTGGAGAGCGAATTGTTCGGCCATGAGCGCGGCGCCTTCACCGGCGCAATCGGCGCGAGGCGCGGCCGATTCCGCGAGGCGGAAGGTGGCACGATCCTGCTCGACGAGATCGGCGACATGGCGCCGGCGACTCAGGCGAAGATTTTGCGGGTGCTGGAAGAACGCGAGGTCGTGCCGCTCGGCGGCGCGCCGGTCGCGATCGATGTGCGGATGATCGCCGCGACCCATCGCGACCTTGCCGAACGCGTGGAGGAAGGCCGGTTCCGCGCCGATCTCTATTACCGCCTCGCCGTGCTGCCGATCGTCGTGCCGCCGCTACGCGAGCGCGTGGCCGATATCGAGGCGATCGCCCGCCATCTCCTCGCCCGCATCCGCCCGGCCTCGCCGCCGACGCTGAGCAAGGCCGCATTGGACGCGCTCTCCGCCTGGCCCTGGCACGGCAATGTCCGCGAATTGCGCAATGTCCTCGAACGCGCGGCAAGCCTGGCGCCGGGACGGGTGATCGATGCGGCCGATCTCGCCCTCACGCCATCGCCGCGCCAAACCGCGTCCCTGCCGCCGCCGCGCCGCCTGGCGGAGACTGTCGCGGATGCCGAAATCGTCGCGATCCGCGCCGCGCTGATCCGCGCCGGCGGGAATCGCACGGAAGCGGCGCGCGAACTCGGCATCAGCCGCGCCGCACTCTACGACCGACTCAATCGATACGGGCTGACAACGCTGTCGGAAAATCCGACGGAGACTGTCGGCGGATCCGACGAGTCCTCCGTCGTGTGACTCCGGAAAGCCCTGCCGTTCAACGTGTTATGGTCTGGCACGCCATGTGCAGAGCATCAGGGCGACGGATCATGCCGTCGATATCATGGAGATACGCATGACACGACTGAAGCTTCTGCTCGCCGCCGGCGTCGCCACGACGATGCTCGCCACCGGCGCGGCAAGCGCCGCAACCCGTGGCAACCGGGCGGCGCTCAAGGACCTGCCGACCTATTCCGGCACGGTGGCGCATTTTACCATCACGCCGCGGGGCGCAATCGACGGGATGATTCTCTCGAACGGCACCGAGGTCCTGTTCCCGCCCTATCTCTCCACCGAGATCGCCTATGCGGTGAAACAGGGCGACCAGGTCACGGTGCGCGGCCTGAAAGCGGCCGGCGAACCCGTGATACGCGGCGTCACAATCAACGATGCGACGACGCATCAGCGCGTGGTCGATAACGGCCCGCCAGCCGTTTTTGGCCCGCATCACCATGACCGCGCGACGCGGATGATGGCGGATGGCAAGGTCGCGCAGGTGCTCTACGATCCGGGCGGGCGCCGCAACGGCGTGCTGCTCGAGAACGGCACGGTGCTGCATCTGCCGCCGCCGGAATTCGGCAACCAGAAGATCGCGGCACTCCTGAAACCGGGTGCAACCGTCGCCGCGGTCGGCGCGGGCACGGCGAATATGCTGGGCAAGGCGGTGATGGTGCGCGCGATCGGCCCATCCTTCGACGCGCTGACCCGGATCGCGCCGCCGCACCGCCCGCACCGTTTCCAGCCTCGCGGACCGATGGCGGGACCGGGCGCCTGGCACCATGCGGAATGGCAGCCCAGACCTTCGCAGCCGGCGCCCGCAA
>JAJZFF010000322.1 GCA_021805485.1 Pseudomonadota bacterium | reverse complement strand
GCGATTCGCCTGCTCCGCTTGCAGGCGCGCGGCCGACACCCGGCGCCACAGTCCGAGGTAATGGAGCGGCAGGATGACCATGCCGAACACCACCCCCGCGGCCAGCGACGGGGACTCGCTCCAGAACGGCGTGACCGCCGCCATGGCCCCGAAGGCCAGCAGCGAGACTCCCATGGCACCGAGCAGGAAGCGCGGGCCGAAGCGGAACCCGTTGCCGAATACGATCCACAGGAAGGCCGGGAACAGCCACGCCGTGACCACGCCCCCGATGAGCATCTCGTAGGCCACGGCGGCGATGTCGATCAGCATGGCGACCGCGCGCCGCCAGACCAGTGGGCGGGTATCCACCATCATGTGGACCAGCAGCGCGGCGTGGAGCACCAGATAGAGACTGACCGCCAGGGCCGGCGCTCCGGCCAGCGAGCCCTGCTGGGCAAGCAGGGTATTGAAGACGAGCACGATCACCCCGGCGACGAGGCGGTTGCGCGCCATCTCCCCGTCTTCGCCCACCGTGGCGCGCTGCCAGCGCGCGCGCCACCGATGGCCGATGCCGACCCGATCGTGTGTGGCGGAAGGGGGGGAGACCATGCCGTGCATTCCTCAATCGGCGTCCATCGGCGCGAGCGAGCCGTCGCGTTCGAGCAACCGGGCGAAGTCGGTGGCGCTGACCGGCGCGCCGGTGAAGTAGCCCTGCACCGCGTCGCAGCCGGCGGCGCGGATCTGTTCGAGCTGACGGGCGGTTTCCACCCCCTCGGCCACCACCTCGATCCGCAGCGAACGGCCGAGCCCGACGACCGCGCGCACGATCGCCATGCTGTTCGCCTCGTCCAGCGTCTCGATGAACGAACGGTCGATCTTGAGCTTGTCCACGCGCAGGCGCGCGAGCCGGGCGAGGGAGGAGAAGCCGGTGCCGAAATCGTCGATCGCGAGCTGCACCCCCAGCCGGTGCAGCGCCTCGAGATCGGCCGCGGCGTCATAGGCGTCCTGCATCAGGACCCCCTCGGTGAGCTCGAGCTCCAGCAGGGACGGCGGCAGGCCCGCCGCCGCCAGCGCGTCGGACACCCGCCCGGACAGCCGGGCGCTGCGCGCATCGAGCGCGGCCACATTGACCGAGACCCGCAGCGACCGGCCGAGCCTGTCGAGCCAGACCCGCGCCTGGCGGCAGGCTTCGCCGAGCACCCAGTCGTCGATCTCGGACATCAGGCCGCTTTCGGCGGCGACTTGCAGGAACTCGCCCGGAGAGACCAGGCCGTGGCCGGCGCGCCGCCAGCGGATCAGCGCCTCGGCGCCGATGATGCGCCCGGTGGCAAGGGAGACCTGCGGCTGGTAGAGCAGCTCGAATTCGTTTCGCAGCAGCGCGAGCCGCAGCGCGGCCTGCAACTGGATTTCGTCCCGCGCGCGCGTCAGCATGTCCGGGGTGAAGAACTGGAAGCCGTTCCGCCCGGCCGTCTTGATCTGATACATGGCCAGGTCGGCGTTGCGGAGCAGCTCTTCCGGGCCGGTGGCGTCTTCGGGATGGATCGTCACGCCGATGCTGGCGCTGGTGACGATCTCGCGGCCGTCGATCACGAACGGCTGGCGCAGCAGCTCGTTCAGCCGCGCGGCCAGCTGGGCGACCGCGGACAGGCTGTTGGCCCCCAGTTGGAGCACGGCGAATTCGTCCCCGCCGAGCCGCGCCACCATGTCCCCGCTGCGCACCGCGTCCTGCAACCGCGCGGCCACCGCCTGCAGCAGCCCGTCGCCGATATGGTGACCGAGGCCGTCGTTGATGTTCTTGAACCGGTCGATGTCGATGAAATGCAGCGCCATCCGTTTCGGCTCGCCGCGGGACGGCCCCGCCGGCTCCGTGTCGGCGAGCTCGGGGCCGGCGCGCTCCTGCGCCGCGAGTTCCTCGCGCAGCCGGTGGAACAGATAGGACCGGTTCGGCAGCGAGGTCAGGTAGTCGTGCTTCGCCTGGAAGGCGAGCAGCGTCTCCGCGCGTTTGCGCTCGGAGATGTCGAGCGACATGCTGAGCACGCCGGCCACGCGCTCCCCGCCCTCGCGCAGCGGCGATTTGGTGGTCAGGAACGTGCGGACCTCGCCGTTGGCGAGCGTGATCGATTCCTCGAACGCGGGGAGCGGCCGGCCGGAGGCGAGCACCAGCTGATCGAGCCGATCGGGCTCGATGGTCTCCCCCGGCTGGCCGGCCCGCGGGCCGAGCAGGGTGGCACGCCCGGCGTTGACGAAAATGCAGCGCCCCGTGGTGTCGGTGGCACTGACCATGGCGGGAATCGTATCGATCACCTGGGCCAGCCGCTCGCGCGAATCGCGCAGCATCTGCTCGCGCGATGCCTCCGTCAGCTTCAGTTCCTGCTCCAGCGCCTGCGCGCGCTCCTGGATCCGCCGCTGATGCCCGCCGAGCTTGAGCAGGTTGCGCGCCCGCATGCGGAATTCGGAGTGGTCGATCGGGCTCTGCACGAAATCGCTGGCGCCGGCCTCGAACGCTTCCAGGCGGAAGTCGAGGTCCGCATAGGCCGTCACCACCACCACCGGCACGTCGGCCCCGCTCGGCAGCAGGCGGATGCGGCGGGTGAACTCCGCGCCGTGCATCGCCGGCATCTTGTAGTCGGTGACGACCAGATCGGCGATGTTGGTGCCGAGCCAGTCGAGCGCCAGATGCGGATCGGTGAAGGCGCGCACCTCGGCCTCCGCCGCCACCGAAGCCAGCAGCCGGGTGTAGATCTTCAGATTCGCCTGGGAATCGTCAACGACGACGATGAACGCCATGCGGACCTCCCGTAAGGGCGGAGGCATGCCGGCCGGGCGCGGGGGCAAGCCGGCTTCCCTCCCGCCGTGGCGCGCACATGGTCAACAGGATCAGAACTGCCACGCCATCCCCACACTGATGACATCCGCCTGGGTGCGATAGGAGCCGGTCAGGACCCCTGCGCTCGGTGTGGCGGAAAACGCGTTGCCCTCTCCGGCCAGGCCGAATTCGTGCAGATAGGCCGCCTGCAACCGCATGCTTGGGGTGAGCGCATAGGTGGCGCCGCAGCCGAACAGGATCAGGTTGAGGCCCGGCAGCCGTGGCGTGCGGCTGTCGTCGATGACCGGCCCGCGCTCGAAGCCCAGCCCGCCTTGCAGCAGCAGGCGCGGCACGGCGGCGGGGCGCCAGTTGGCGCCGATCGATCCCAGCCAGGAGTCGCGGAAATGCAGCGGCAGCACGCTGGGCGAGCCGTTGGCCGGGGTCACGGTCAGCGCCTGGATCAGCGACCAATGGGTCCATTGCACGCTGCCCAGGGCGGAGACCTCCGGCGAGATCTTCCAGACCGCGCTCACGGTCAGCACGTCCGGCAGCGTGACCCGGGTGACGGCCGGCTGGTCGAGAGCGGCGAGCGCTGTC
>JAJZFF010000061.1 GCA_021805485.1 Pseudomonadota bacterium | reverse complement strand
AAAGGCATCATGAGCGGTAGCACAGGCGGCCGCGGCGGGCAGTTCGTGCAGGTTGCCCGAGAGCATGATGATCGGCATCTCCCTGCCCATGGCGTCCTCGCGAAGGCGGGACGCAAGCTCCCAGCCTGACATGCCCGGCATCGAGACATCGAGAATCGCGAGGTCCGGTAAGATGGCGCGCGCGCGCGACAGACCGCGCGCGCCATCTGGCTCGGCAAAAACTGCGAAGTCGAGCGGATCGAGGATTTCGTGCATGAGTTCGACATGGGCCGGGTCGTCGTCGACGAGCAGGATCGTGCGGCGTGGGCCGCGATAGCCGGCGATGCGCCGGTCGGCGGGGGCAAACACGTCGCCGGCTTCAGCCTCGGACAGCATCAGCCGCAACCGGAACCGGCTACCCTGCCCCTCGATGCTGGTCACGGTGATCTCGCCGCCGAGGACGTTGGCAAGCAGCTTGCTGATGGTCAGGCCGAGCCCTGTGCCGGCAACCACATGCGCCGCCGGAAGATGCCCGCGCTCGAACGGCTCGAAGATCCGGTCGATGTCCTCGGCGCGGATGCCGCAGCCGGTATCCTCGATCTCGAAGACGGCAACCTGGCTGCGGATGCGGAGCCGGAGGCGGACATGGCCGGAGGCGGTGTATTTGATCGCGTTCGACAGCAGGTTCAGCAGGATCTGGCGCAGCCGGTTCGCATCGGTATGGACGAGGCGAGGCAGCGACGAGGGCCGGTCGTCGATGAAGGCGATCCCTTTCGCCGCGGCCTGGAGGCGGAACATGTCGACAATCTGGTCGAGGAACTCGGCGAGATTGATGCGGTCGCGGTGGAGCTGTAGCGAGCCGGTCTCGATCTTGGAAATATCGAGCAGCCCGTCGACGAGATTGGAAAGATGCTCCGCGCTGCGGCGGATGATGCGGGCAGCGTCCTGCGGGTCCAGCGTGCCGGCGCGCTCCAGCAGCTGGGCATAGCCGGAGATCGCATTCAGCGGCGCGCGGATCTCGTGGATGACACCGACCATATAGCGACTTTTGGCGATGTTCGCGGACTCTGCCGCCTCCTTCGCGGCCTGGAGTGCGGCGTCCGTGCGTTCGTGCGCGGCAATCTCGTCCATCAGCATCGAGGTCTGGCGCGCGCTCTCGGCCTCGGCGGCGCGGCGGCTCGCCTGCGCCAGGACCAGCACCCAGGCGATCACGCCGGCAATGATGAAAAGAGCGAGGAAGACGATCCAGAGCGTGGTCGCGATGGTCTCGCGCTCTGCCGGGTCGATCACGCGGTATTCCAGGCCGATCAGCAGCAGGAGCGCCCCGGTCGCCAGCGTGAGCAGGGCGAAGACGGCGAGGAACGAGGTGATGCGACGGTCGATCCGGTCTGCTACCGGAGCGGGTAAGACGCTTGCGGCGGCGGCGCGCACGCGCGTGCCAAGGAGTGTCTGCCAGGGGGCGGCCGGTTTGCACATGTCGTGGCACCGGGCATCGAGCGAGCAGCAGAGCGAGCAGATCTCGCCGCCATAGGCCGGACAATGCGCCATGTCCGGCGCCTCGAACGGGTTTTCGCAGACGATGCAGCGCCGCGGTGACGGCGTGGCATCGTCCGCCGGGGACGTACGGGCGATATAGGTGCGGCCGCGCGTGGCGATGGCGATCGCGGGGGCGGCGACGAGGGCGACAACGAGGCCGGCGAAGGGGGCCAGCGCGTGGGCGGCGGCGCCGAACCCGCCGAGACCCATGACGGTGGAGGTCAGAACCGACAGCCCCATCGCGCCGATGCCGACCGGGTTCACATCGAACAGGTGTGCCCGCTTGAACTCGATCCCCGGTGGGCTGAAACCGAGCGGCTTGTTGATCATCAGGTCGGCAGCAAGCGCGCCCATCCAGCCGATCGCGAAATTCGCGTAGAGGCCTAGGATGCTGTCGATGATCCGGAAGATGCCGGTTTCCATCAACAGCAGGGCGAGCAGCACGTTGAAGATCATCCAGACCACGCGGCCCGGATGGCTATGGGTGAGCCGGGAGAAGAAATTCGACCAGGCGATCGAGCCGGCATAGGCGTTGGTGACGTTGATCTTGATCTGGCAGGTGACGACGAAGACCAGCGTCAGGGCGCCGGCCAGCGCCCTATGCCCGGTGATGTCGAGAAAGGCGAGATGATAGAGCGTTGCCGGCTGGGTTGCCTCAGTGGCCTCGATTCCATGGGTCACCGCGAGATAGGCGAGGAAGGAGCCCGCAGCGAGCTTGGCGCAGCCGATCACGACCCAGCCCGGGCCGGCGAGCACCATGGCGCTCCACCAGCGGAACGTTCCGGTATCACTACGTTCTGGCAGGAAGCGCAGATAATCCACCTGCTCGCCAATCTGGGGCAGGAGGGAGAGCAGGACCGATGCCGCCATGCCGAACGGGATCAGGGCAAGTCCGTGCCCAAGCCCGTGCGCGGCACCGATGCCTGCGAAACCGCGCCAGCCCTCGAACAGGGATGCCTGCCGCCAGGCAAACCAGCCCAACGGCCCGAACTGAAGCAACAGCCAGACCGGCTGGGTCCAGACCTGGAGCCGGCTGATCGCGCGAAAGCCGAAAAAGGCGATCGGCACAACGAGGACGGCGCTGATGACGTCGGCAAACCATAACGGGATGCCAAGCACGTCATTGATGGCAACCGACATGATGCTCGCCTCGATCGCGAACAGGATGAAGGTGAACGACGCATAAATCAGCGAGGTGACGGTCGAGCCGATATAGCCGAAGCCCGCGCCACGGGTGAGCAGGTCGACATCGACACCATAGCGTGTGGCGTACAGGCAGATCGGCAGCCCGAGGATGAACATCAGCATTCCGACCGCGAGAATCGCCGCGATCGCGTTGTCGAACCCGAAGCTCAGCGTGATCGCGCCGCCGATCGCCTCGCAGGCGAGGAAGGAAATCGCACCGAGGGCGGTATTGCCGACGCGAAAGGCTGACCAGCGCCGGGCATGGGACGCCGTGAAGCGCAGCGCATAATCCTCCATCGTGTCATCGGCGACCCATTGGTTATAGGCGCGGCGCGGTGGAATGATCCGCTGGACGGATGTGCGGGAGGCGCGCGCGGTGCTCAAGATCGGGCATTGCCCGGCACGGCCCGCTCCTGCGGGAAGGCGACGCCGTCACGATGGTCTGTCGGTTCGGTCATTGTTGCCTCGCTCAACCCGCCAGAACGCGCTTCCGCGGTGATGGAAGGGCCAGGGCGGAAAGTGTAGCGCGAAACCGCCGGTGGGAGCGAGGGCGCAGGTCGGGCGTGCGGGCATTCGCGGCATCGGGTGAGTCATTGCATGGATCGGCCGCGCCGTCCGGCCTCGCCGCGAGGAGGCTCGACATCAGCCGGAAGCGCGCGGCTGCATGGCCACTTCGACGGACGAAATA
>JAJZFF010000034.1 GCA_021805485.1 Pseudomonadota bacterium | reverse complement strand
GAGCAGCGGAGTCACGGTCGATGAACCGGTCGATGTGTTCAGGACCGTGACATCGGCGAGCGCGTTGGTGACGGGATCGACCGCGTCGGCGACGCCGGTGACCGTCGGCCCGACGACGGGCAGGCCGGTGAGGCCGCTGGTGGTCAGGGTCGAGCCGGTGCCGCTCAGCAGGTCGCCCGTCTGGGTCACCGTGCCGCCGAGACCGTCCACGATCGCGCCGAGCGGGCCACCCGTGGTCGAGCCGGTCGAGGACAACTGGGTGCCGACCGTCGACACCGTATTGCCGAGCGTGGTGACGAGACCACCCGTCGCGTCGCCCGATACCGAACTGGTGGTGGCGATGGCGCCGGTCGCCGAGCCGCCGGAACTCGCGGTCGAACCGCCGCCCGAGCCGAGGCCGGAGCCGCCGGTCGAGCCGCCGCCCGCGCTCGCGGTGGAGCTGCCGGCAGCCCCGGTGACGGCGCCCGCCGCAGGCGAGGTCGCGCTGGACCCGCAGCCGGCCAGCGCCAGCACGGAACCCAGGCAGACCGTGCAGAACAGAGCCGAAGATAACGTCTTGCGAATGGACATGGACATTAAAAGAAACTCCTCGCGCGTGTTCAAATTCATCCTGACCCGCACCTGTTTCCGGGCGTTCGGATGGCGGGCGATGACATTTGAACTGCCACGCCCTGCAGGTGTGCTTACCATGACCGGCGGAAATTAGTTTCAATTTTAGCGACAATTAGCAAAAAAATTTCACTATCGCATTATTTGTCGGAACTTTATGTATCAACGGTTACTTCACGACGGTTTTCATCAACCAAGGATTGAAAATTTGACACAATGTTTGCGGTCGTTTGTCACCTTTCGGTTTCAGACTGCATGAATGACACAACTCACGATGGCACCTGGCGCGATGGCCGCCGCCGGCATGTGTTGATTCATGTCAATGAACCCGCCCGAGGGCCCGGCTAACCGGACGTCAAATCTGGCGGATGACGATTTCATGGCGATTCTCGATCTCGATGCCTTCCGGGCGACACCGCTCACCGAAGCCCCCTTCCAGTATCTGGTGACACCGCATTTCATGGCCCGGGAGCAGGCGCGGGCCGTGCTGCAGGACTTTCCCCGGATCGAGGTTCCGGGACTTCTTCCGCTCGAGGCGACCGATCCGGGGCCGTTGTTCCGGGCGCTGATCGACGAGCTCACGGGCAGGGAGATCACCGCCGCCGTTTCGGAGAAGTTCGGCGTCGATCTCACGGGGCGGCCGACCATGATCACTCTGCGCGGCCGCGCCCGCGAGCGCGACGGCCGCATCCATACCGACAGCGAGGCCAAGCTGATCACCGCCCTGCTCTATTTCAACGAGGCATGGGAAGCCGAAGGCGGCCGGCTGCGGCTGCTGCGCGGGCCGGACAATCTTGACGACATGCTGGCCGAGGTGCCGCCGCTGCTCGGCACGCTGGTGATGTTCCGCCGCTCGGACCGGTCGTTCCACGGCCACGAACCCTTCGTCGGCGTGCGCCGCTACGTGATGATCAACTGGATGACATCGAGCCTGACCGCACGGCGCGAACTGATGCGTCACCGGCTCTCGGCCCAGGCAAAGCGGGTGCTGAGCCATGTCTGACGCCGCCGCCTCGATCCGCCGCGCGCTGGCGGGGGCCGATGCCCGCACCGAACCCTATCGGCACTGGCTGCTCGCCGAGGTGCTGCCCGGCGAGGCCGTGAGCGCCATCCTCGCCCTGCCCTTTCCGCCGCCCGAGATCGGCGAGACGGCGGGGCGGCGCGAGACGCACAATTCCACTCGCCGCTTCTTCGCGGCGGAGGAGCAGGCGCGGCATCCGGTCTGCGGGGCGCTCGCGGCCGCGTGGCAGGCGCCGGACACGATCGCGGCGATCGAGGCGATGTGCGGCGTCGATCTCGGCGGCAGCCTGCTGAGGATCGAATACTGCCAGGACCGCGATGGATTCTGGCTCGAACCGCATACCGATATCGGCGCCAAGTTCTTCACCATGCTGGTCTATCTGGCCGATCCGCCGGCCGGCGAGGACTGGGGCACCGACATCTTCGCCTCGCCCGACGAATATGTCGGCTCGGCCCCGGCCCGTCGCAACGCGGGGCTGATCTTCATCCCCGGCGAAAACACCTGGCACGGGTTCCGCCAGCGGCCGATCAGCGGGGTGCGGCGCTCGCTGATCGTGAACTACGTGACACCGGACTGGCGCTCGCGCCACGAACTCGCCTTCCCCGACAAGCCGGTAGCGTAACCCCTATACGCGGGGGACGACATGGAGCACCTCGCCCTGGAACAGCCGCCGCGCGGTCCGGAACACGGTGGCGTGCGAGACGCGGGGCCCGTCCGGCCCTGAGGACACGCCGGCGGCGACGAGGATCGCGCCGGAAGGATGGCCGACCCGCACCGGATCGGCCGCCTCGCCCGGCCGGACCAGGTCATGCGCCACGGTGCCGGGCAGCCGGCAGGCCACGGCGAGGCAGAGCGCGCCGGTCAGCGGCACCGCGCGATGCGGCTGGCCGGACGACATCATGCGCGCCAGAATGTCGACGCTCGCGGCCGTCTGCACCGCCCCTGACAGGACGGGCGCATCCGCCGGCGGCGCGAGAATGCCCACTTTCGGCACGCTGATGATCCGCGCCGCCGCCTCGAGATCGGCGGCCAGGCCCATCCGCACCGAAGCCGCGCGCCGCAGCGCCTCGATCCCGGCGATCAGCGCGGTGTCGCGCTCCATCGCCGCCGGCGTTTCGGTCGCGGTCATCCCGAGATCGGCGGCGGCGACCAGAACGCAGGGATTGGCGGCGTCGATCAGGGTGACACGCAGCGGCCCGAGGCCCGGCACATCGAGCCGGTCCGTCAGGTTGCCGGTCGGCAGCAGGCGCCCGGTGCCGGCGCCGCCGGGATCGGTGAAATCGAGGCGGATCGGTGCCCCGGTGCCGGCGACGCCGTCGATCGCGAGGTCACCCGTCACCGCGGCGCGGCCATCTTCCATCGGGAACCGGGCGACGATGATCTTGCCGGTATTGGTGTTGTGGATGCGCACCACCGCCTCGTTCCCCGCAGGCGGGGCGACCAGCCCCTCATCCACCGCGAAGGGGCCGATCGCCGAGGACATGTTGCCGCAATTGCTGGCGTAATCGACCTCCGGCCGGTCGATCGCGACCTGCGCGAACGTGTAGTCGACATCCGCATCCGGCCGGCTCGGCGGGCCGACGACGCAGCATTTCGACAGCGAGGACACGCCGCCGCCCATGCCGTCGAGCTGGCGCATCGCCGGGTCCGGCGAGCCCATCGCGGCGAGGAAGATCGGCGCCCAGTCCGCCCGATCGGCGGGGAGATCGCCGGCGCGGAAGATCAGCGCCTTCGAGGTGCCGCCGCGCATGAACACGGCGCGGATTGCC
>JAJZFF010000545.1 GCA_021805485.1 Pseudomonadota bacterium | reverse complement strand
GAGCCAACCTGGCGGCGAGCGCCGATGGCGGCTATCGGCAACGATCGCTGGCGCGCCCAATTCAGCCTGAGCGCGATCGGCCGCGCCGAATTCACCATCGAGGCATGGGTGGATCGCTACGGCACCTTCGCCGACGAGCTCGCGAAGAAATACGATGCCGGCCTCGATGTCCGGCTTGAGCTTGTTGAAGGCCAGCAATTGCTGGACGCCGCGATCGCAAAATCCGGCGGTGAGGCCTCGGCCGTTCTCGCCGGATTGCGCGCCGGGCTCGAACAATCCGCTCCCGGAGAGCAGGTCGGAAAACTGATTGCGCCCGCCGTCATCGCCGCGATGCGCGATGCCGAGGAGCGTCGCTTCCTGGCACGGCACGAACCCGCCCTGCCGATCGATTCCGAGCGTCGTGCCGCGGGCTTCGCGAGCTGGTACGAAATCTTTCCCCGCAGCCAGAGCGGCGATGCCGATCGCCACGGCACCTTCGACGATGTGATCGCCGCGCTGCCGCGAATCCGCGCCATGGGATTCGATGTCCTGTATTTCCCGCCGATCCATCCCATCGGCCGGAAGAATCGCAAGGGACCGAACAACACGCTTGTCGCCAAACCCGGCGATCCGGGCAGCCCCTATGCGATCGGCAGCGCCGAGGGCGGACATGACGCGATCCACCCCGAGCTCGGCTCGTTCGACGATTTCCGCCGCCTGATCTCTGCGGCGGCCGGGCAGGGCCTCGAAATCGCGCTGGACTTCGCCATCCAGTGCGCTCCGGACCATCCCTGGCTGGCCGAGCACCCCGAATGGTTCGACTGGCGGCCCGACGGTTCGATCAAATATGCCGAAAATCCGCCGAAGAAATACCAGGATATCGTGAATGTCGATTTCTATGCGGATGGCGCTCGACCCGCGCTCTGGCATGCCCTGCGCGATGTCGTACTCTTCTGGATCCGCGAGGGGATACGCACCTTTCGCGTCGACAATCCGCATACCAAGCCGTTCCCGTTCTGGGAGTGGCTGATCGCCGATATCCGGCAGCACCATCCGGACGTGATCTTTCTTTCCGAGGCGTTCACGCGGCCAAAGATCATGTCACGTCTGGCGAAAATCGGATTCTCGCAATCCTACACCTATTTCACCTGGCGCAACTCGGCCGAAGAGATGAGGGAGTACCTCACCGAACTGACGCAAACCGCGCCGCGGCACTATTTCCGTCCGCATTTCTTCGTCAACACGCCGGACATAAATCCCGTGTTCCTGCAGACCTGCGGCCGGCCCGGGTTCCTGATCCGCGCCGCCCTCGCCGCCACGCTGTCCGGCCTCTGGGGCGTCTATAACGGCTTCGAACTCTGCGAAGCCGCCGCGCCGCCCGGAGCAGAAGAATATCTCGATTCGGAAAAATATCAGATCAGAAGCTGGGATTACGGGCGGGCCGGAAACATCGCAGCCGAAATATCCCAGCTCAATCGGATTCGCCGCCAGAATCCCGCCTTGCAAAGCCACCTCGGCGTGCACTTCATCGATTGCGACAATGCCAACATCCTGTGCTTCGAAAAGGCCAGCCCGGACCGCTCCAACGTCTTGCTGGTGGCAATCAGTTTCGATCCGCGCCAGTGGCAGACAACCTGCATCGACCTCCCGCTCGAACGCTTGGGTCTTTCCGGTCAGGCGCCCCTGCATCTCGAAGATCTCATGCGGGGAGTTTCATTCACCTGGCAAGGGCGGCGGCAGGTTGTCGATTTCGACCCCGGCGAACTACCTTTCAGCATCTGGCGGATTCGCAAATGACATCATTCACGGATCAAATCATCCGACCCGAAGCGAACATGTTCGATCCGCTCTGGTACAAGGACGCGGTGATCTATCAGGTTCACGTCAAATCATTTTTTGACAGGAACAATGATGGCGTCGGCGACTTCGCCGGCTTGACGGAAAAGCTGGACTACATCGCCGAACTCGGCGTGACGGCCGTCTGGATCCTGCCGTTCTATCCCTCGCCACGCCGCGATGACGGATACGACATCAGCGCCTATCGCGCGGTTCATCCCGAATACGGCTCGCTCGGTGATCTGCGGCGGTTTATCGATGCGGCACATCGCCGCGGGTTGCGTGTCATTACCGAACTCGTCGTCAACCACACGTCGGACCAGCACCCCTGGTTTCAGCGCGCGCGTCATGCCCGCCCGGGTTCTGCGGCGCGGAATTACTACGTCTGGTCGGACACCGACCAGAAATACGATGGCACGCGCATCATCTTTCTCGACACGGAAAAATCCAACTGGACGTGGGACCCGGTCGCCGGTGCATATTACTGGCATCGGTTCTACAGTCACCAACCCGATCTCAACTTCGACAATCCCCGCGTATTGCAGGAAGTTCTCGGCGTCATGCGGTTCTGGCTCGATCTCGGCGTCGACGGCATGCGGCTTGATGCTGTCCCCTACCTGATCGAGCGGGAAGGCACGAACAATGAAAACCTCCCGGAAACACACGGCATCCTGAAGCAGATCCGTGCCGCGCTCGATGCGCATGCGCCCGGGCGGATGCTCCTCGCCGAAGCCAACCAATGGCCCGAGGACGCTCGTCCCTATTTCGGCGAAGGCGATGAGTGTCACATGGCATTTCATTTCCCGCTGATGCCGCGGATGTATATGGCGATCGCCCAGGAAGATCGCTTCCCCATTTCCGATATCATGCGCCAGACACCGGAGATCCCGGAAAACTGCCAGTGGGCCGTCTTCTTGCGCAACCACGACGAACTCACGCTCGAAATGGTTACGGACAAGGAACGTGATTATCTTTGGGAAACCTACGCCGCCGATCGCCGGGCGCGGATCAATCTCGGTATCCGCCGTCGCCTTGCCCCCCTGCTCGAACGCGACCGGCGCCGCATCGAGCTGATGAACGGCCTGCTGCTGTCGATGCCCGGCACGCCGGTGATTTACTATGGCGATGAAATCGGCATGGGTGACAACATCCATCTCGGGGATCGGGATGGCGTGCGAACGCCGATGCAATGGTCGCCCGACCGCAATGGCGGCTTCTCGCGGGCGGACCCGGCCGCCCTCGTGCTGCCGCCGATCATGGATCCGCTTTACGGCTATCAGGCGCTGAATGTCGAGGCGCAGGCAAAGGATCCCTATTCGCTGCTGAACTGGATGCGCAGAATGCTCGCGGTCCGTCGTCGGCATCGCGCATTCGGACGTGGCGGCCTACGCTTTCTCTATCCCGGCAACCGGAAGGTGCTCGCCTATGTTCGGGAATGGACCGATCAGGACGGGGGTGAGGAAACGATACTCTGCGTCTACAATCTCGCCCGCACGGCCCAGGCCGTCGAACTCGACCTCGCGGCCTTCGATGGCCGGATCCCGCTCGACCTCATCGGCGGCGCGCCGTTCCCGCCGGTGGGCCAG
>JAJZFF010000080.1 GCA_021805485.1 Pseudomonadota bacterium | reverse complement strand
TCGCGAGGACCAGTCCCGCCTGCACCGCGCCGGTGAGCTTCAATCCGGCGACCATCATGCCGTTGTAGAGCAGGGTGCCACAGGCGGCTTGCATGAACAGGATGGCCAGCGTGCGCGGCGCCGGCAGGCGCGGTGCCACCAGCGGGGCAAGGCACAGCGTGGCGAAACTGGTGCGCATGAACAGCAACGGGAAGGTCGGCAGGTGGGCGGCCAGCAGCTTGAGCAGGACGACATTGCCGCCGACGATCACCATCGAGGCGGCCAGCGCCGCATAGGCGGCGATCACGGCGAAATATCGCTGCGATAGGGGGATTGCTCGCCGAGCATCGCCATTTCCTCCTCCACCGCCGGGCGCTCGGCCTCGAGGAAGCGGGCGACGGCATCGCTCAGGCCGGGATGGCCGATCCAGTGCGCGGAGAAGGTGCGGCTCGGCAGGTAGCCGCGCTGGATCTTGTGCTGGCCCTGCGCACCGGCCTCGACGCGGGCGAGGCCGGCGCCGATCGCGTAGTCGATCGCCTGGTAGTAGCAGAGTTCGAAATGCAGGAAGGGGACGTCTTCCACGGCCCCCCAGTTGCGGCCGTAGAGCGCGTCCGGGCCGCGCAGGTTGAGCGCGCCGGCGATCGGGCGGCCGGCGCGGAAGGCCATCATCATCACCACGGCATCGCCGAGGCGCTCGCCGAGCAGGGGGAAGAAGCGCTCGGTGAGGTAGGCGCCGCCCCATTTGCGGTCGACGGTGGAGAGATAGAAGTTGTAGAAGGCGGCCCATTCGCGCCGCCCCATCTCGCTGCCGCGCAGGGCGCGGATCTCGAGCCCGGCCTGCGCGTCGCGCCGCTCGCGGCGGATCGCCTTGCGCTTGCGCGAGGACAGGGCGGCGAGGAAATCCTCGAACCCTTCATAGCCGCGGTTGTGCCAGTGATACTGCACGCCCATGCGCCGCAGCCAGCCGGCCTCGCCGAGCGCGTGCCACTCGGCCTCGGTGCAGAAGGTGGCATGGACCGAGGAGCAGCCGAGCCGCTCGGCGGCGATCTCCAGGCCGCGGGCGAGCAGCGACGGGGGCAGGCCTTCGGCCATCAGCAGGCGCGGGCCGGGCACCGGGCTGAACGGGGCGGCGACTTGCAGCTTCGGGTAGTAGCGCCCGCCGGCGCGTTCGAAGGCGTTGGCCCAGCCGTGATCGAACACGTATTCGCCGTAGGAATGGGCCTTGACGTAGGTGGGGGCGGCGCCGAGCAGGCGGCCGGCGCCGTCGCGCAGCACCGCGTGCTGGGGATACCAGCCGCTGTCGCCGCCGACGGAGGCGCTGTCTTCCAGGGCCGAGAGGAAGGCGTGGCTGACGAAGGGGTTGCCGCCGGCCAGCGCATCCCAGTCCGGCGCCGGGACCTCGTGGATGCTCTGGTGCAGCGAGAGGGAGAGGTCGTCTGCGGTGCCGTTCATGAATCCCGTGCGCGATGCGGGAGGGAGCGTGGCGTCCCGCGTAACTTCGACGAAATCATAGGTGGTGATGCTGCGGATGCAACCATCCGCCGGGCAGGGCGGAGTCCCGTTCGCGGCATTCCGGGGGGCGGTGAGGCGATTTGCGCGCCGGCAGCCGGCGAGGCACATAAAACGGCGCTGCAAGGAGAGTCCGATGACCGAACGCCCCGTCCCGCTGCCCGACGCCGCCCCGCGCCGCCTTGACGAATACCGGCCTCCGGCCTTTCTGGTCGATACGGTCGATCTCATCTTCGATCTCGATCCGGCGGCAACACGGGTGCGCGCCAGCCTGACGCTGCGGCGCAACGCGGCGCACGGGATCGCGGATGCGCCGCTGGAACTCGATGGCGAGGGGCTCGACCTGCGATCGGTGCTGCTCGATGGCGAGGCGCTCGGCGCCAACCGCTACGCGCTCGGCGCGCATGGCCTCGTCATTCGCGACGTGCCGGACGAATTCACCCTCGATACCGAGGTGATCATCGCGCCGGAGCGCAATTCCGAGCTTTCGGGACTGTATGTCTCGGGCGGGGATTTCTTCACCCAGTGCGAGGCCGAGGGGTTTCGCCGCATCACCTTCTTCCCCGACCGGCCGGACGTGATGGCCCGCTACACGGCGACGCTGATCGCCGATCCGGCGCGCTGCCCGCTGCTGCTGTCCAACGGCAATCCGGTCGATCGCGGCAGCCTGCCGGACGGGCGGCACTGGGCGAAATGGGAGGATCCGCACCCCAAGCCGTCCTATCTGTTCGCGCTGGTCGCGGGCGACCTGGTTTCGGTGCATGACGCGTTCGTCACCCGCTCGGGGCGGCAGGTGCAGCTCGGCATCCATGTCCGCCGCGGCGACGAGGACAAGGTCGACCACGCGATGGCCTGCCTCAAGCGGGCGATGCGCTGGGACGAGGAGGCGTTCGGCCTCGAATACGACCTCGACATCTTCAACATCGCCGCCGTGTCCGACTTCAACATGGGGGCGATGGAGAACAAGGGGCTCAACATCTTCAACACCGCCCTCGTCCTCGCCCGGCCGGATACCGCGACGGATGCCGACTACCAGCGGATCGACCGGGTGATCGCGCATGAATATTTCCACAACTGGACCGGCGACCGGGTGACCTGCCGGGACTGGTTCCAGCTCTCGCTCAAGGAGGGACTGACCGTCTTTCGCGACCAGGAATACGGGGCGGCGACGACCGATGCGGCGCTGTCGCGGATCGACGACGTCAAGATGCTGCGCGCCCGGCAGTTCGCCGAGGATGCCGGGCCGCTGGCGCACCCCGTCCGCCCCGCCGCCTATCGCAAGATCGACAATTTCTACACCGCGACCGTCTATGAGAAGGGGGCGGAGGTGGTGCGGATGATCCGCACCATCATCGGGCATGAGGCGTTCCGCCGCGGCTTCGATCGCTACATCGCGCGCAAAGACAATTCGGCGGCGACGATCGAGGATTTCGTGGGCGCGATGCGCGAGGAATCGGGGTTCGATTTTTCCCAGTTCATGCGCTGGTACGAGCAGGCGGGCACGCCGCAGCTGCGATTCGAGGGCGAATACGACGCGGCGGCGCGGCGCTACACGCTCACGCTGCGGCAGATGACGGCGCCGACGCCGGGGCAAGCGCAAAAGGAGCCGTTCCTGATCCCGGTGGCGATGGGGCTGATCGGGCCGGATGGGACGGCGCTCGCAGCGCGGCTGGAGGGCGAGGCGGCGGCGCATGACGGCACAAGGGTGCTGCTGCTGCGTGCGGCCGAGCAGCGTTTCGTGTTCGAGGAGGTCGCTTCCCCGCCGGTGCCCTCGCTGTTGCGCGGGTTCTCGGCGCCGGTGAAGCTCTCGGGGCATGACACGGCCGGGCTCGCGCACCTTGCCGCGCACGATACCGACGGGTTCAGCCGCTGGGAGGCCGGGCAGGAATATGCGACGCGCGCGCTGCTCGACGCCATCG
>JAJZFF010000487.1 GCA_021805485.1 Pseudomonadota bacterium | reverse complement strand
GGATCGAGGCGAGCGGGGCGCCGGAGAGCTCGAACTGGCCGCCGGGTTCGAGGGAGATCGAGAACCCCCCGCCCTTCAGGCCGATCGGGTTGCCGGAATCGAGGATCGGCTCGATGCCCTCGGCGGTGGCGACCGATTCGAGCGCGGCGCGGATGCCGTCCGGCGCGTAGGGCGGCGGGGCGAAGCCGTCGCGGCGGAAGCCGAAGCTTTCATGTTCGGTGCCGATGCGGAAATCGGCCGGCGGCTTGCAGCCGGCGGCAAACCAGTCGGCGAGTTGCCGCGCGGCGGGCTGCGCGGGATCGATCGGGGTGGCGTCGGCCTCTCCGGGGTTGGACAAAGCGGGCTCCTGAACTCAGCTGGGCGCGGACCCCGCGAGCAGACGCGCGAGCCCGGCGATGGCGGCGGTTTCGGCGCGCAGGATGCGCGGTCCGAGGGTTGCCGGCGACACAAACGCATGGCGGGCCATGGCGTCAAGCTCCTCCGGCGCAAGGCCGCCTTCGGGGCCGACCAGGAGGGCGTGGGGTTGAAGCGGATCGGCCGGCGACAGGGGCGGGGCGGCGTGGCGCTCGGCGGCGACGAAGAGGCGGCGGGACGGCGGGAAGGCGGCGAGGAAGGCCGCGAGCGGGGCCGGCTCGGCGATGTCGGGGATGGTCAGGCGCTCGGACTGTTCGGCGGCCTCGGTGGCGATGGCGGCGAGGCGGTCGGCGCGCAGGCGGGCGGGCTGGGTGCGGGCGGTGAGCACGGGCACGAGGCGGGAGACGCCGAGCTCGGTGGCCTTCTCGACGACGAGTTCGGTCATGTCGCGCCGGAGCGGGGCGAAGCAGAGCCAGCAATCGGGTTCGGGCGCGGGGGCGCGGGTGCGCGCGCCGAGGACGAGGGTGGCGGCGCGGCGGTCGAGCGCGTCGATCGTCGCGGCGAATTCGCCGGAACCGGCGTTGAACACCAGCAGCGGGTCGCCGGCGCGGCGGCGCATCACGGCGCCGAGGTAGTGCGCCTGGGCCGCGGATGTGGCAAGGGTCGCGCCGGGCGACAAGGGCGATGGAAGGTGCAGACGGATGAGCGAGGCCATGGCTGACCCTGTAGCAGGCGGGACAGGTTTTACCGATATCCGGGCCGGGGGATGGGTGGCGCGGCTGCCGGCGCGGCTCAGGCCGTTCGCGCTGCTGGCGCGGCTCGACCGGCCGATCGGCGTGTGGCTGCTGTTCCTGCCGGGGCTGTGGAGCATCCTGCTGGCGCGGGCGGGGGTGTGGACGACGCTCGGCCTCGTCGCGCTGTTCGCCGTGGGCGCGGTGGTGATGCGGGCGGCGGGATGCGTGGTGAACGATCTGTGGGACCGCGAGCTGGACCGGCAGGTCGCGCGGACGGCGGGGCGGCCGCTGGCCTCGGGCGCGGTGTCGGTTCCGGGGGCGGTGGGATTCCTGCTCCTGCTGCTGCTGGCGGGGCTGGCGATTCTGCTGATGCTGGGGCGGACGGCGCAGATCCTCGGCGTTGTCTCGCTGGTGCTGGTGGCGTTCTATCCGGCGGCGAAGCGGGTGACCTGGTGGCCGCAGGTGATGCTCGGCTTCACCTTCGGCTGGGGCGCGCCGCTGGGCTATGCCGCCGCGCACGGGACGCTGGGCTGGCCGGTGCTGCCGCTCTATGCCGGGACGATCCTGTGGATTCTCGGCTATGACACGATCTACGCGCACCAGGACCGCGAGGACGACGCGCTGGCGGGCATCAAGTCCTCGGCGCTCAGGCTCGGCGGGCGGACGCGGCTGTTCGTCGCGCTGTGGTATGCCGGGATGCTGGCGCTGGTCGCCGCGGCGATGGCGGTGGCCGGGATCGGGCGGGACGGGCTGATCGCCCTCGCGCTGCCGGGCGCGCTGCTGGCCTGGCAGGTGGTGCGGCTCGATATCGACGATCCGGCGCGCTGCCTCGCGCTGTTCAAGCTGAACCGGTGGGTCGGGTTGCTGGTGGGGCTGGCGATCCTGATCGGGCGATGAGGGACGCGGCCGCGTTCATCCGCGCGAGCACGGCGTGGACGGCGCCGGCGCTGGTGCCGGAAATCGAACTGCATCTCGCCACCGAGATCACGCCGATCTGGCAGGCGACCGAGGATTTCCTCGCCGAGAGCGGCATCGCCCCGCCCTACTGGGCGTTTGCCTGGCCGGGCTCGATCGCGCTGGCGCGGCATGTGCTGGACCACCCCGAGAGCGTGCGCGGCCGGCGGGTGATGGATTTCGCCGCCGGCTCGGGCCTGGCCGCGATCGCCGCGGCGAAGGCGGGGGCGGCGCGGGTGACGGCGGTGGAGATCGACCCGGTGGCGGGGGCGGCGATCGGGCTGAACGCGGCGGCGAACGGTGTCGCGGTCGAGATCGTGATCGGCGACGTCACCGGCACGGCGCCGGCGCAGGACCTCATTCTCTGCGGGGATGTCTGCTATGAGAAACCGATGACCGCGCATATCTGGCCGTGGCTGCAACGCTGTGCGGCGGCGGCGGAGGTGTGGATCGCCGATCCGGGCCGCGCCTATGTGCCGCGCGCGGGGCTGGCGGAATTCGCCCGCCGCACGGTTCCGACCCTGCACGAACTCGAAAGCCGGAGCGCGCGGGAGACCGTGCTGTACCGGATCGCGGGCGCTTGACAGTGAATTGACCCTCGCCACCTCGGGGACTAAGCAGGTGCAGCATTTCAATTTCGTCATGAGACGACCGCAGAAAGGTGGTGACGAGCATGCAGGATGTGCGCGAAGCGCTCATGCAGGGGCGCAACTCGACTGGCGGGACGGTCCGCCGGCCCTTGTCACCCCATCTGCAGGTCTACCGCCCCCAGATCACCTCGACGCTGTCGATCCTGCACCGGATCACCGGCGTCGCGCTGTCGGCCGGGGCGGTGCTGCTCTCGCTGTGGCTGGCGGCGGCGGCGACCTCGTCGGGCGCGTTCTCGGTGGCGCAGGCGATCGTCGGCTCGATACTCGGGATGATCATCCTGTTCGGGTTCACCTTCGCCCTCTTCTTTCACTTCTGCAACGGCATCCGGCACCTGCTGTGGGACGCCGGGGTCGGCTTCGAGCTGCCGAGCGTGCATCGCTCCGGCGTGGCGGTGGTGCTGGCGGCCGGCGGGCTGACCGTGCTGGTGTGGCTGGTCGGGCTGGTGCTGCTGTGAGCGCGGCCGGGGGAGACAAGTCGATGAGGATCATGCGTTCGGCGCTCGGCCGCGCCCGCGGCATGGGGGCCGCGAAATCGGGCGTGCAGCACTGGTGGGCGCAGCGGCTGACCGCGCTGGCGCTGCTGCCGCTCGCGCTCTACGCCGTGCTGTCGGTATTGCTGCTGGAAGGCGCGAGCCAGGCCGAGATGCTGCGCTACATGGCCGAGCCGTGGAACGGGGTGCTGTTCCTCGCGCTGGTGATCGCGCTGTTCTATCACCTGCAACTGGG
>JAJZFF010000354.1 GCA_021805485.1 Pseudomonadota bacterium | reverse complement strand
CCGGGCCACGAGGTCACGAAGTGCAGGGGAAGCGACATCCGCCATGGCGTTCACTTTCAAAAAGGGTCAGAACCCGGCGACGGAATGTGACGGTTCGGTGTATCAGCGTCTTTCGTTTTTGCGACATCGCGCCAGAACGATTTCGCAGCCCCCTCGCATGGCGGCCATGCGCTGCTCACATGCGCGGATCAGAACGGACGCGGCCCCGCATGCATCGCGACCGCCTCGGCGCCGCCGCCGTCGCGCCCGGCCATGCCCGGCCGCATCTGCGAGGGCGACAGCCCGTGCAGCGCCTTGAACTGGCGGGAGAAATGCGCGCAGTCCGAGAAGCCGGCCTCCAGCGCGATATCCGTGACCGAGCGGCCCGTCGTCTCCAGCAGCCAGCGCGCGTAACGCAGCCGCAGCGTGCGGTAGAGCAGCGAGGGCCGTTGCCCGAGCGCCGATTCGAAGCGCCGCTCCAGCTGCCGCGTCGACAGGTCGAGCCGCCGCGCGATGGTCGCGATCGGCACCGGGTCGGAGAGGTTCTGCTCCATCATCAGCAGCGCGCGCCGCACCTGCTCGTCGGCCACCTCGTGCGCCACCGGCGGGTGCGGCTGCACCGCCCCCTCGCCGCGCGTGCGCGTCAGCTGCAGCACCTGGTGCGGCTTCTGCGCGAGCCGGCTGCCGAGATGCCGCTCGATCAGCAGCGCCGCGAGATCCGCCGCCCCGGCCCCGCCGGCGCAGGTGATCCGGTCGCCGTCGATCTCGAACAGCCGGTCGCCGGTCACCTCGTGGTCGGGGAAGGCCGCGCGGAAATCCTGGTAGTGCAGCCAGCTCACGCAGACCCGCCGCCCCTGCATCAGCCCCGCCTGGCAGAGCAGGAAACTGCCGTTGCAGATGCCGACCAGCTTCACCCCCGCCGCGGCGGCGCGCTTGAGATAGGCGCAGAGCGGTGCCGCGTTCTGGTTCAGCCCGGCCAGCAGCCCGCCGATCACGACGACGTAGTCGAACCCGGCCGGGTCGAGGAAGGTCGCGCCCGGCAGCACCTGCACCCCGCAGCTCGCGCGGATCGGCGCGGCGCTGTCGGACATGATCGTCCAGCGGCAATGGATCGGGCGCGAGAAATCCGATTCGTCGGCGGCGAGCCGCAGCGTGTCGACGAACATCGACAGCGCCGAGAGGGTGAAGTCATGGGCGAGCAGGATGCCGACCGAAAGCGGTCGCCGCTCCTCGCCCCTTTGTGCGTTCGCTGCCCTTCCGTTCATGGCCCTGCTCCACGATCTCGCCGCATACGAGCCATGCGGCGGAACCGCATATCACCACACTCGCGCGGATCGCGATACGGAAATCATGCATCCCGCATCGCGCCGCCGCGCGCCGGCGGGTCAGTCCCCCGCCGGCCGGGGAAACCGCGCCCGCTTCTCGAGGTCGCCGAGCCGCATGTGGTTGCGCATGTACTGTTCCGAGGCATCGACGAAGGGCTGGAAATCCCACGACTTCCGCCGCCCCTGCCGCAGCGCCGCGTCGATGAAGCGCCGCCGCGCCTGGCTCGCCAGCACCGCGCGATGCACCGCGTCGAGGTCCCAGCGCGCCGCCACCTCGGCGCGGAACGCGGCCACCAGCGCCGCGTGCTCCGGCGCCGCCGCGAGGTTCGCCCGCTCGTCCGGATCGGCCTCGAGGTCGAACAGCTGGTCCGGATCGGCCGGGCAATGGATGAACTTGTGCCGCCCGCGCCGGATCATCACGATCGGCGCGATCGCCCCCTCGGCGAGATATTCGCCGAACGCGCCGTCATGCCCGCCGCGCCCTTCGAGATGGCCGAGCAGCGAGGTGCCGTCGCAGGCGAGCCCCGCCGGCACCCTCCCGCCGCCGAGCCCGACCAGCGTCGGCAGCATGTCGACCGAGGACACCGCCGCCCCCACCCGCGCCGGCGCGAACCGCCCCGGCGCATGCACGATCAGCGGAATCCGGCACGCGTCCTCGAAGAAGCTCATCTTGTACCAGAGCCCGTGCTCGCCGAGCAGCTCGCCGTGATCGGCGGTCATCACCGTCACCGTCCGCGCCGCGAGCCCGCACGCCTCGACCGTCTCGCGCAGCCGGCCGAGCTGGCGGTCGACGAAGGAGATCGCCGCGTAATAGGCGTGCCGCGCGTTGCGCACCTGCGCCTCGGTCACCGGCTCGTTGTCCATGTTCGACACGTGGCGCAGCCGCAGCGAATGCGGGTCCATCGAAGCCGGCGCCGTCCGCACCCGCGGCATGTCGATCGCGTCGTGGTCGTAGAGGTTCCAGTATTCCTCCGTCATCGCGAACGGATCGTGCGGATGCGTCAGCGACACCACCATGCAGAACGGCCGCCCGTCGTCATCGCGCGCGAGGTCGAACAGCTTCTGCCGCGCCGCGAACACCACCTCGTCGTCATAGTCCATCTGGTTGGTCCGCACGCACAGCCCCGCCTCGCGCACCGAGCTCATGTCGTGGTACCAGCTCGGCCGTGTCGCGAAATCGGTCCAGTCCGGCGTCCAGCCGAAATCGGCCGGGTAGATGTCGGTGGTCAGCCGCTCCTCGAATCCGTGCATCTGGTCCGGCCCGCAGAAATGCATCTTGCCGGACAGGATCGTGCGGTATCCGGCGGCGCGCATGTGGTGCGCGAAGCTCGGCAGCATCGCCGGAAACTCGGCCGCGTTGTCGAAGGCGCCGATCGCCGAGGGCAGCTGCCCGCTCATGAACACGTAGCGCGAGGGGCCGCAGAGCGGGCTGTTGCAATAGGCGTTGTCGAACACCACCCCGCCGGCGGCGAGCGCGTCGATATTGGGCGTCAGCGCGACCTGGTTGCCATAGGCCGGCAGCGCCCGCGCGCCGAGCTGGTCGGCCATCACGATCAGGATATTGGGCCGCCCGTCCGCCACCTTGTCTGCTCCGTTGCCATGAGTCCCAGGCATCATCTCTCGCCATCTCCCCTTGCGTCCAATATCGATCCGGCGGCACGCTGCCTTGAAACCGGGCCCGCTTGAAGACCGAATCGATGAATGGAACCCATCAGCATGGCTAATGGCAACTGGCGCGCCGCGCTGCCCGCCCTCGCGGTGTTCGAGGCGGCGGCCCGGCATCTCAATTTCAGCCGCGCCGCCCGCGAGCTCGGCGCCACCCAGCCCGCGGTCAGCCACCAGGTCGGCTGGCTCGAGGCGCATCTCGGCTGCCGCCTGTTCCACCGCCGCCATCGCGGCGTCAGCCTGACGCCGGAGGGGCAGATCCTGTTCGAGGCGGCGGCGGCCACGCGCGCCGCGGTCGAGCGCGCGCGGGACGACATCCGCGCCCTGTCCGGCCAGCGCCCGCTGACCGTCGCCACCGATTACGGCTTCGCCGGCGACTGGCTGATCCCCCGCCTCGGCGCCTTCGCCGCCGCCGCCCCGGCGACCGAACTGCGCATCGTCGCCTCGCAATT
>JAJZFF010000672.1 GCA_021805485.1 Pseudomonadota bacterium | reverse complement strand
GCGCGGCGGCGCCGGGGGGCGGAGCAAAAGAATGGAGAAGCGGGCGGCTAGGCGGCGCAGCCGGGTCCAGACCAGCACGATCAGCGCGCCGGTCAGGCCGCGCGCCAGGCCCTTCGCCGCCAGCACCTCGCACAGCGCGGCGACGATCGCCTCGAGGCGGGCGGCCAGGGCAGCGGCGTCGGGATACAGGGCAGCGGCGTCGGGGTGTGGTGCTGCGGCGTCCATGCCAGCAGAGCACCACGAAGGGCGGGGGGTGGGCAAGGCAGTGCGGCGCTCGATTGTTTGACTTGACAGACGGAAAGCCGCGCCGATAGGCTCATTTTTATAAGTTAACGAACACCCGAAACGGGAATCTGCTCATGGGGGAGCGACTGCGGGGCCGGGAACCGGCGCCAGACACGTCCGGCATCGGTCCGGCATCGCCAGCTCCGAGCCTGGCGCGGCGGGGGATCGACATCCTGCTCCTGCCCTGGGTGAGCGTGCTGATCGCGCTGGTCGCGATTTCGGCGCTGCTGAGTTTGGCGACGCCGTATTTCTTCACCGAAGACAACATCATCGGCACCGTCGCGGTCTATTTCTCGTGGATCTGCATCGCCGGGTTCGGCGAGGCGCTGGTGATGATCGGCGGCGGGCTCGACCTTTCGGTGGGCTCGACCATGGGGCTGGCCGGCATGATCTCGGCGATGGTGCTGGCGGCGGGCGGCGGGCTGGCGCTGGCGCTGCTGGCGGGGCTCGCGACCGGGGCGGCGGTGGGGCTGGCCAACGGGCTGGTGATCACCCGCATCGGGCTCAACCCGTTCATCACCACGCTCGGCTCGCTCAGCGTGGTGCGGGGGCTGGCCTTCGGGATCGGCCAGGGGATGGCGGTGACGGCGCCGAACGACGCGGCGGGCAACGCCTTCTCCGCGCTTGGCACCGGCACGGCGCTGGGCGTTCCGGTGCCGGTGCTGGTGATGCTCGGCTTCGGCGTGATCGCCCATGTCGTGCTGACCGGCACGCCGTTCGGGCGGCATGTCTACGGGCTTGGCGGCAACGAGCAGGCCTCGCGGCTGCTGGGGCTGAATGTCGACCGGCTGAAGATCCGGCTCTACGTGATTTCCGGCGTGCTCGCCGCGATCGGCGGGATGCTGCTGACCGCGAAATCGGGCACGGCGCTGCCGGATGCCGCCACCGGCTACGAACTCAAGGTGATCGCCGCGGTGATCATCGGCGGCACCAGCCTCGCCGGCGGGCGGGGCACGATTCCGGGCGTGCTGATCGGTGCGGCGCTGCTCGGCGTGATCAATGACGGCATCGTCCTGCTCGGGCTGGCCGGCTACTGGCAGCAGCTCATCACCGGGCTCGTGATCGTCGCCGCCGCGGCGATCGACATCCTGCGCAGGAGGCTCGAACGCGTGCGCATCGCCTGAAACCGACAAGACAGGAGGATAACGCCATGACCAGAAACACGCTCATCCGCGCCGGGCGGCGCGACATTCTCAAACTCGCCGGCGCGGGGGCGGCGGCGGGGCTCGCGATGCCCGCGATCGCCCGCGCGAACAAGCGCTACACGATCGCGGTGGTGCCGAAATCGCTCGACAATCCGGTGTTCTACACGGCGCATTACGGGGCGATGCAGCGGGCGAAGGAGCTTGGCGATGTCGACCTGATCTGGACCGCCTCGGCCTCGTCGGATGCGAGCCAGGAAGCGGAGATCGTGCAGAACCTGATCACGCGGCATGTCGATGGCATGGCGATCGACGCCAACGCGCCGCAGCCGCTGATCGCCCCGGTCAACGAGGCGGTGGAGAAGGGCATCGTCACCATCACCTGGGATTCGGACGTGCCGGGCAGCAAGCGGCAGGTCTATTACGGGGTGGACAATACCAAGATGGGCGTCTCGATGGGCGAGCAGGCGCTGAAATTCATGGGCACCAAGGGCAAGGTGATCCTGATTTCCGGCGGGCCGGGGGCGACCAACCTGAACGCGCGGCTGGCCGGCGTGAAGCAGGTGATGGGCAAGCACAAGGGGATCGAGTTCCTCGGCCCGTATTTCGACAATGACGACCTGACCAAGGCGCAGGAGCTGATCGACAACGTGCTGACCGCGCATCCCGACGCGGGCGCGATCGTCGATGTCGCGGCGGTGGCGTTCTTCGGCAAGCTCTCGGCCATGCCCAAGCTGATCGCCAACCGCGGCAAGGTGAAGATCATCGGCTCGGACGTGCTGGCGCCGGAGATTCCGCTGGTCGAGAAAGGCTACGTGCAGGCGCTGGTCGGCCAGGATTACTGGGGCTGGGGGTATCAGACCGTCACCATCATCCACAACATGCTGACCAACAAGAAGTGCCATTATCCGACGCTGGTGCCGCAGGCGATGCCGGTGGTGACGAAGGCGAACGCGGCGCACTGGGTGAAGCTGTGGGACGAGGCGAAGACGCCGGCCGGGGCGGCGAAGGCGTTCCGGGAGGCGCCGATCGGCTGCATGGGCTGAGGCGATGGCCGAGCCGATCCTGAGCCTGCACGGCATCGCCAAGCATTACGGCCCGGTGCGGGCGCTCGACGCGGTGGATTTCGAGGTCGCGGCCGGCGAGATCGTCTCGCTGGTCGGCGACAACGGGGCCGGCAAGTCGACCATGGTCAAGATCATGTCGGGCGCGGTGCGGCCGAGTGCCGGGGAGATCCGCTTCGCCGGGCGGGCGGTGAGCTTCGCCTCGCCGCACGACGCGCGGGAGGCGGGGATCGAGACCGTGTATCAGGACCTCGCCGTGGTGCCGGAACTCGACGCCGAGGCGAACCTGTTCCTCGGCCGGGAATGGACCGGCAGCGGGGTGATCTCGCGCTTCTTCCTCGACAAGCGGCGGATGCGGCGGGCGGCGGAGGAGCATATCGCCTCGCTGAAGGTGAACCTGAAATCGACGCGCCAGCCGGTCGGCCTGCTCTCGGGCGGGCAGCGGCAGAGTGTGGCGGTGGCGCGCTCGATCCTGTGGGGGCGGAAGGTCGTCATCCTCGACGAGCCGACCGCCGCCCTCGGGGTGCGGGAGTCGCGCGGGGTGCTCGACCTCGTGCTGGAACTGCGGGCGCGGGGCTTCGGCGTGGTGATGGTCAGCCATTCGATGCCGCATATCTTCGAGGTGTCGGACCGGATCTTCGTGCTGCGGCACGGGCGGCGGGCCGGGTTCGTCGAGCGGGCGGCGGTGACGATGAACGACGTGGTGGGGATGATCACCGGCGTCGCCGTCTCGGAGAGCATGACGGTGCGGGAGGCGGGGCACTCGTAAGGGCGGTCGCCGCGGCGGCGCTGCGGGGCGGCGGCGCTCAGGAGAGGAACGGGAACGGGCCGGGATAGGAATCGACGAAGACCATCTGCGAGGTGAAGGACGCGCCGTCCCAGCGGTGCATCACGAAGGCGGGCGGTTCGAGGACGAGGGCGGAGGGGCCG
>JAJZFF010000425.1 GCA_021805485.1 Pseudomonadota bacterium | reverse complement strand
TTCGGCGCGGTCGGCGCGCCGGACATCGCCGACCATGTCACCCTCTGGGGTCTGCGCCTCGCGATCTGCCAGGGGTTCGACCAGTATGCCAATGTCCGCCCGACCCGGGTGCTGCGCGGCCTCGACTCGCCGCTGCGCGCCTGCGCCCCGGCGGATCTCGACTGGGTGATCGTGCGCGAGAACAGCGAGGGCGAATATGCCGGCCAGGGCGGCCGCTCGCATCGCGGCCACGCCGAGGAGGTCGCGACCGAGGTGGCGATCTTCACCCGCGCCGGCGTCGCGCGGATCATGCGCTTCGCCTTCGCCCTCGCCGCGTCGCGCCCGCGCAGGCACCTCACCGTCGTCACCAAGTCGAACGCGCAGCGCCACGGCATGGTGCTGTGGGACGAGGTCGCCGCCGAGACAGCGCGCGATTTCCCGGAGGTGACGTGGGACAAGATGCTGGTCGATGCGATGACCGTCCGCATGGTGCACGCCCCGGCGAGCATCGACACGGTGGTGGCGACCAACCTGCACGCCGACATCCTCTCCGACCTCGCCGCCGCACTCGCCGGCTCGATCGGCATTGCACCGACGGCGAACGTCAACCCGGAGCGGAACTACCCCTCGATGTTCGAGCCGATCCACGGCTCCGCCTTCGACATCACCGGCAAGGGCATCGCCAATCCGGTCGGCGCGTTCTGGACGGCGTCGCAGATGCTGGAGCATCTCGGCGAGGCGGATGCGGCGCGGCGGCTGATGGCGGCGGTGGAACGGGTGACCGCGGCCGGCATCCGCACCCGCGATCTCGGCGGCGATGCCACCACGGCCGAGGTAACGGCGGCGGTGATCGACGCGATCGAGGGCGGCAACGCATAGGCGCAGCGCAGCCTGCGCCCCTTGCGCCGGCCCCTTCCATGCGCAATTCGACTAGGTGTGTAACGAGCACGAGGAGCAGCAATGATCACCGGCAGCTTTCCGACCACCCGCCTGCGCCGCAACCGCCGCGATGGCTGGACGCGGCGCATGGTCGCCGAGACCACGCTGTCGGTGGACAATCTGATCTGGCCGATCTTCGTCCGCGCCGGCGATGGCGAGCCGACGCCGGTCGCCACCATGCCGGGTGTCGTGCGGGTCGGGCTCGACCGCCTCGCCGCCCATGTCGAGCCGGCGGCGCGGCTCGGCATTCCGGCCATCGCCCTGTTTCCCGCCACCCCGCCCGAGCTCAAGAACCCCGAGGGCACCGAGGCGCTGAACCCGGACAACCTGATCTGCCAGGCCGCCCGGCTGCTCAAGCGCGAATTCCCCGAGCTCGGCCTGATCGGCGATGTGGCGCTCGATCCCTATACCGATCACGGGCATGACGGCGTGCTGCGCGAGGGCTATGTCGCCAACGACGAATCGGTCGAGATCCTCGAACGCCAGGCGGTGAACCAGGCGCTCGCCGGGATCGACGTGATCGCGCCCTCGGACATGATGGACGGGCGGATCGGCAGCATCCGCGCCGCCCTCGATTCCGAGGGGCTGATCGACACGCGGATCATGAGCTACGCCGCCAAATACGCCTCCGCCTTCTACGGCCCGTTCCGCGAGGCGCTCGGCTCCAACGCGGCGCTGAAGGGCGACAAGAAGACCTACCAAATGGACCCCGCCAACACCGACGAGGCGCTGCGCGAGGTGGCGATGGACATCGACGAGGGCGCCGACATGGTGATGGTCAAGCCGGGCATGCCCTATCTCGACATCATCCGCCGCGTGCACGAGCGCTTCGCGGTGCCGACCTTCGCCTATCAGGTGAGCGGCGAATACGCGATGCTCGCCACCGCGATGGAACACGGGCTGCTCGACCGCGAGCGCGGCATTCTCGAAACGCTGATGGGCTTCCGCCGCGCCGGCGCCGCCGGGGTGCTCACCTATTTCGCGGTGGAAGCGGCAACCCTGCTGCGCCGGGGCTGAGCCGGCGATCACAGGTCGGGCGGCGCCAGGTGCGCGCCGCCCCCTCAACTCACATGCCGAGCGCGCGGCGATAGACGTCGATCAGCATTTCCTGCTCCTCGACCTCGGCCGGCTCCTGCTTGCGCAGGCGGATGAGCTGACGCAGCACCTTGACATCGAAGCCGGCCGATTTCGCCTCGGCATAGATGTCCTTGATGTCCGAGCCCAGCGCCTTGCGCTCCTCCTCGAGCCGCTCGATGCGCTCGACGATGCTGCGCAGCCGGTCGGCCGCGATATTGCCGTGGCTCGCATTGTCTTCCTGGGTCTCTGCCGCATCGAACGCCATCTGTGCTCCTCCGTCGGATCGGTCGGACGCGCGGGATAGAGCGCGCGCCCGCGCCGGTCAATGCCCCTGCCGGCTCGCGACCTCGAAGGCCGCCTTCTGCGCGTCGCTGGCCGGGGTCTGGTGGCGCGCCTGCCATTCCTTGTAGGGCATGCCGTACACGATTTCGCGCGCATCCGGATCGCTCAGCTCCAGGCCGCGCGCCTCCGCCGCCTCGCGGTACCAGCGCGAGAGGCAGTTCCGGCAGAAGCCGGCAAGGTTCATCATGTCGATATTCTGCACATCCGTCCGCTCGCGCAGATGCGCGACCAGACGTCGGAAAGCCGCTGCCTCGAGTTCGGTGCGGGTGGCATCGTCGAATCGGTCGTTGTCCATTGAAACGGTCTCCTTACGCGTGCGGCAGGTGGTCATCGCCGCGCATGTTTGCCATAGAGACGTTTATCACGACGCCGGTCACGGCGCGACACGATAACCCGGTCATCGGGACCTGGCAGGCGGACAGATTCAGAGGGGACCAGCATGGCATCCAGGCTGCGGCGTCATCGGCGCACGAAAATCGTTGCAACCATCGGGCCGGCAAGTTCGACGCCGGAGATACTGTCGCAGCTCTTCGAGACCGGCGCCGACGTGTTCCGGCTCAATTTCAGCCACGGCACGCATGAGGATCACCTTGCGCGCCTGCAGATGATCCGCGCGCTGGAGCGGAAGTTCGACCGGCCGATCGGCATCCTCGCCGACGTGCAGGGGCCGAAGCTGCGCGTCGGCCAGTTTCGCGGCGGACGCGTGCAGTTGCAGACCGGCGCCGAATTCCAGCTCGACCTCAACCCCGCCCCCGGCGATACCCGCCGCGTCAACCTGCCGCATCCCGAGATCATCGAGGCCGCCAGCATCGGCGCCACCCTGCTGCTCGATGACGGCAAGCTGCGCCTGCGGGTGCTGCGCAAGCGCGAGGACCACCTGCTGACCGAGGTCGTCACCGGCGGCCCGCTCTCCGACCGCAAGGGCGTCAACGTGCCCGACGTGGTGCTGCCGATCCCGGCGCTGACGAAGAAGGACCGGGCCGATCTCGCCTTCGCGCTCGAACACGGCATCGACTATATCGGCCTGTCCTTCGTCCAGCGCGCCGCCGACGTGCTGGAGGCGAAGGAGATCGCCGCCGGCCGCGCCCTG
>JAJZFF010000143.1 GCA_021805485.1 Pseudomonadota bacterium | reverse complement strand
GCGCGCCCAGCACGGCCCGCAGCCGCGCCGGGCGCTCGGGGTGGTGCGGGCCGGTATCGTGGTCGAAGCAGGCGGGATGGGTGATCAGGGCAACGGGCATCTGTCTCGGAGTCTCCCTGTGGGTTTGCTTATCTGGCGGCGTCGTGCCGGGCCGCTTCTTTCGCGGCGGCCTCCTGTTTCGCGCCGCCGGCGCGGATGGTGAAGCTGAAGACGCCCTTTACCTCGCTCCACGAGATCAGCGCGTGGCCGGTATCGCGACAGAAATCGCGAAAATCGACGACAGCGCGGGGATCTGTCGCGAGCACGCGCAGCCGTGTGCCAGGGGCGAGGGAGCGCAGTTCGCGGGCCGCCCGCAGCACTGGCATCGGCCCTTTCAGATAGCGCGCGTCGAGCTGCCTGTCCGCCATGGGAACATGGTGACGCCTCGCCGCCTCTTGAGCAATAGGCCCAATGGCGTGATAGAGGCGCCGGACGTAACGGACGGGACAGATCATGACCTATCGCATCGGCATCGACCTGGGCGGGACCAAAATCGAGATCGCGGCGCTGATGCCCGACGGCTCGCTGGCGCATCGCGTGCGGGTTCCGACACCGCAGGATTACGGTCGGACGATCGACACGATCGCCGGCCTCGTTCAGGATGCCGAGGCCAGGCTCGGCCCGGCGCATGGCATCGGCATCGGCATTCCAGGGACGATCAGCCCGGCCACCGGCCTCGTGAAGAACGCCAATTCCGAGCGGCTGAACGGCAACCCGTTCGACAAGGACCTCGAGGCGAAGCTCGGCCGGCCCGTCCGCGTCTCGAACGACGCCAACTGCTTCGCGATGAGCGAGGCGGCGGACGGCGCGGGCGCGGGCGCGCATTGCGTCTTCGGCGTGATCATCGGCACCGGTTGCGGCGGCGGCATCGTGATCGACGGCAAGGTGCTGGAAGGCCGGCATCACATCGCCGGCGAATGGGGCCATACCCCGCTGCCCTGGCCGCGCATGGAGGAAATGCCGTTGCGGCGCTGCTGGTGCGGCAAGCCGGGCTGCCTCGAGACTTACATCGCCGGGCCGGCGCTGGCCGCAGAGGCGGACGGGCCGGGCGCCCGGGATGCGGGCTCGGTGCCGGCGCGCGCCGCCGCCGGCGAGGAACGCGCCATCCGCGCCCTCGCCATCCATGCGGACCGGCTCGCGCGCGGCCTCGCCATGATCGTCAACATCCTCGATCCGGACGTCATCGTGCTGGGCGGCGGTCTGTCAAATCTCGACCATCTCTACACCGACCTGCCGGGGCTGATGAAACCCTACGTCATCAGCGACACGTTCGACACGCCCGTGGTCCGCAACAGGCACGGCGATTCCTCGGGCGTGCGGGGCGCGGCCTGGCTCTGGCCGGCGCCCTGATCTGCGGCGTCAGCCGCCACGGCCGAAGCAGAGGAAGTGGGGGTTCTCGAACCCCTTCTTGCCATAGCGGAGCGGCGTTTCATCCGCCATGGTGACCACGCGGCCGCCGGCCGCCTCCAGCACCGCCTGCGGCGCCGCAGTATCCCACTCCATCGTGCGGCCAAGGCGGGGGTAGAAATCGGCCGCGCCCTCGGCGAGGCGGCAGAATTTCAGCGCTGAGCCGATATTGGTCAGCTTCGCTACCTTATAGCGGGCGAGATAGGCGGCGAGCTGCGGATCGTCCGCATAATGGCGCGAGGCATAGACAGTGATCCCCTCCGCCGGCGGGGTGCGGGCCGTAATCGGATGCCGGCCGGAACCGTTCTGCCGCCAGGCCCCCTGCCCCACGATCCCGCCATAGACGGCGCCCTGCGCCGGCGCGCCGACCGCGCCGAGATGCGGCCTGCCATCGACTACAAGGCCGATGCAGACAGCGAATTCGTCCCGCCCTTCGGCGAATTCCCGCGTGCCGTCGAGCGGATCGACCAGCCAGAAGCGTCGACCCGGATCGGTCTGCCGCCCGGCGGCGACCTCTTCCTCGGCGACCACGGGAATCTCGGGTACAGCACGGCGCAACCCCTCGACGATCAGCCGTTCGGCGCGCGTGTCGGCGATCGTCACCGGGGTTTCGTCGGCCTTGCGGTCAACGGTGAAGCCGCCGGCACGGACGGCGAGGATTTCGCGACCCGCAGCCTCGGCCAGCGATGCTGCAAGTTCGAGCAGTTCATTGTCGTTCATGCGCGCCTGATATCGCGGGGCTTGGAAAACGCCAAATTGGCGAGCATGCTGGATTGCGACGCAAAACGAAACGGAAAACGGGACAAGACCGCATGATCGATATCGGATTTGCAAAGCCCGCGCTGCCCGAAAGCGGCGCTCTCGCCCTGCTGCTGGCCGAGGGCGCTACTCTGGACGGTGTTGCGGCGGCATTGGATGCCGCCCTCGAAGACGGGCTCACCCGCGCGATGGCGGCGGCGCGCTTCACCGGCAAGCGCGGGCAGACCGCCACTCTGATCGCGCCCGGCGCCGGCCTCGACCGCGTGGTGCTGGTCGGCCTCGGCGCCGCCGACGATATCACCCCCCACCGCGCCGAGAGCGCCGGCGCAGCCGCCGCCGCAGCGCTGCTGAAGGAACCTTCCGCCTCGCTCGCCGCCGACGCGCTCGATCCCGCCCTGCTCGCTCATGCCGCGCTCGGCGCGCGGCTGCGCAGCTACCGGTTCGACCGCTACCGCACCCGCCAGAAGGAGGAGCAGAAACCGAAGCTCGCGCGCCTCACCGTGCTGGCGTCCGACTCCGCCGCAACACGCACCGCCTTCACCCCGCTCGCCGCCCTCGCCACTGGTGTGGAACTGACCCGCGACCTCGTTTCCGAACCCGCCAACATCCTCACCCCGGCCGAAATGGCGGACCGTACGAAAACGCTGAAATCGCTCGGCGTGAAGGTCGAGGTGATGGACCAGCGCGACCTCGAGAAACTCGGCTTCGGCGCACTTTTGGGCGTCGCTCGCGGCAGCGTGAACGAGCCGCGCGTGGTGGTGATGCAATGGCTCGGCGCCTCCGATCCCGAGGCCCCGGCGCGCGGCCGCAAGGCGCAAGCGAAGCAGGCGGCGAAACCAGCTCGCAAGGAGCGCGCCGTTCCGCGCGACCCGCTGGTCTTCATCGGCAAGGGCGTGACCTTCGATACCGGCGGCATCTCGCTCAAGCCCGCCGCCGGGATGGAGGACATGAAATGGGACATGGCCGGCGCCGGCACGGTGATCGGCCTGATGGCCGCGCTGGCCGGGCGCAAGGCGCGGGTCGATGCGGTCGGCCTGGTCGGCCTGGTCGAGAACATGCCCTCAGGCAGCGCGCAGCGGCCGGGCGACGTCGTGACCTCCTATTCCGGCCAGACGATCGAGGTGCTCAACACCGACGCCGAGGGCCGGCTGGTGCTGGCCGACGTGCTGGCCTACGCGCAGGAGCGGTTCCAGCCGCGCTTCATGATCGACCTCGCGACGCTGACCGG
>JAJZFF010000131.1 GCA_021805485.1 Pseudomonadota bacterium | reverse complement strand
GGGCGACATCACGGCCGCCGCGACGGGTTGCAAAGTTCCCCTCTTCCTTTCGTCCGCGAGGATCGACAGCAGTGCCAGCGTCAGGCCACCGCCCGCAGAGTCGCCCGCAACAACAATCCGTTCGGCTCCGTCTGCGACGAGGCCCCGATAGGCGGCGACCACATCGTCGATTGCGGCCGGGAATGGGTGCTCGGGGGCAAGCCGGTAATCGGGCACGAAAGTATCGGCGCCGATCCGCGTGGCGATCTGCCCGGCGAAGCTGGTAAATGCCCGGGCCGAGCCAAGCATGTAACCACCACCATGCAGGTAGAGCATCCGTATCGCAGGCTGCGCCGTGTCCGGGCGAAGCCAGAACCCTTTGATGCCGCCGACCGTCGCCGGTTCGATACGTATCCCCGCCGCAGGGGAGGTAGCGGCGAGCATGGCGTCGAATATCGGCCGCGCCTCTGGGCCGAGGACCTCGCCCTTATGAGGTGACGCAGCCTGCCGCATCGCGGCTACAGCCGCGGCGTCCTGAGGAAGAAGGGGATGAATGTCGGTCATGAACCGTCTCCTTGTTTGACGTATGGCCCGGCACTCAGCCCTTCGCCCACTGGGTGGCGGCATCCTTGGCAAAATCCGCGTAAGAGCGGGGTGCGCGACCAAGCAGCTTGGCAAGATGAGCAATGTCGGCAGCTGTCGCCGTGGCACCGTCCGTCTGATAGCGACCGAACATCAGACGCAGGTCGAGCGCGTGCCACGCGGGCAGCATGGCTTTCATCCGCTGCTCCATCACGGTGAGATCGTCGCCGCCATAGCGAATGGCGCGGCCGAGTGCGTCGCTCCAGATCGCCGCGAGACCTTCTCCGGTCAGGCTGTCTGGGCCGACCAGTTCATAGATCTCGCGACCAATCGGTGCGGGTGCCTGGTCCCGGCGGAGCAGTTCGATGGCAGCGGCTTCACCGATATCGCGGATATCGACCATCGAGACCCCCTTCGAACCGATCGGCGCGGCATAGGCGCCGAACTTCAGCAGCGGGTCTTTCTGGCGAAGGTCGTTCTGGATGAAGTAGGCCGGACGCAGGATTGTCGCCGGCAGGTCCAGCGCCTCGATCATCCGCTCGACCGTGTGCTTGCCGGCGAAATGCGGCACGTCGGCATAGGTCTCGCCCTTGAACACCGACAGATAGACGATGCCCTTGACGCCGGCCTCGCGCGCGACCGTCAGTGTCAGCATGGCCTCGGTCAGCTCATCGGCAACATTGGGAACGAGCAGGAAGAGTGTGCTTACTCCCTCGAGTGCCGCGCGCACCGAGTCGATATCGGCGAGGTCGCCGCGTACCGGCGTAACGCCGGAGGGAAGCGACGCCTTGCCAGGCGAGCGGGTGAGCGCGCGGATATCGGCCCCGCGCTCCTGGAGATGGGCCAGAACCTGGGCGCCAATCGTGCCGGTGCTGCCTGTAACGAGAATGCTCATGATGGGTACTCCTCTGGTGGCTGCGGAAATCCATCCGCGATAAGGAGCAAAATGGCCGTTCCATTTTTAGCTGAAAGCCGCCATGTTTGAAACAGACCATCCTAAAAATGGAACATCTTATGGACCTGCAAGCCCTGTCCGATTTCAATCTGGTGGCCACCCATGGCGGGATCGGTCGCGCCAGCCGGGCTTCTGGCCGGTCGAAGGCGACGCTGTCGCGCAAGGTCGCGGAACTGGAGCAGAATCTCGGCGTGCGGCTGATCGAGCGCGGCTCGCAGAGCCTGCGCCTGACCGAAGAGGGACGCGCCCTGCATGAGCGCACCTGTGGGCCGCTTGACGAGATCGCGGAAGCACGCGAGGCGGTGGTGCTGGGAGCTTCCACCCCGCGCGGTCGGCTCAGGGTCAGCATCCCGGTCGTCATTGCGCATATGGCATTCGGCCGGATCGGCGCGCGTTTCGCCCTCACCTATCCGGACGTTCAGCTCGAGATCGTCGCCGAGGATCGCAAGGTTGACCCGGTGGAGGACGACTATGATCTCGTCATCCGCGTTGATCCAGCGCCGGACGACCGACTGGTCGGCCGCCGGTTCCTGAATGACGAGCGCCTGATCGTGGCGCCGCCGGACTTGCCGCGGGCTACGAGCCATTCAGCGGCGATGGGTGAACTTGCCGTGCGGGCGGTGGTGTTGACCACGACGCCGCCGGACATCACCTGGCGGCTCCGCGCCAATCAGGGATCTGATATCTTTATCAAGCCGGAGCCTGTGCTGCGGCTGTCATCGCTGTTGATGGTGCGCGACGCGGTGCTGGCCGGCGCCGGGGCTGCGGTGTTGCCCAAAATGCTTGTCGCCGACGATGTCGCGGCGGGCCGCCTCGTCCTTTGGGGACCAGTGTCCGAACCTCCAGTCGAGCTCTGGGCGCTACAAAGTTCCCGCCGGCTTGTCGGGGCGAAGGTGCGCGCCTTCCTGAACGTCGTGGAGAAATCCTTCCCAGACAGGGCATTTCTGCCGCCTGCGTGACGCGGGTGCGTCGGCTCCGACGCACATTCGGAAATAATCGCCAAGAAAATGCAACCGCCCCTGAAGGGTCAGCGTGCAAGAAAACGTTCGAGATTGCTGCGGACGATAAGGCGGTGGAACGGGGCGATCGTCATCAGGTACACGCGGCCCGGCAGATTATGGCAGTGCACGGCCGTGGTCATGATAAGGACGCGCTTCTCCTCGTCCGTCGTGACCCGCACCAGGACTGAGGCTCTAAAATCGAGGTGCCGGTCGTCTTCCCCCAGCACAAGCTCCCGCTCCGAACGCGCCAGGACCGGAAAGAACGCCACGGTCGCGCGACCTTCGGACTCGGCATCCTGCCGTATCCGCCGAGAGGATTTTACGCCGCCCGCCGAGACGACGGCGTCGCGGAGGCGGAGCAGCACCCGAAACCAGGCCGGCGGGTGTTCCAAGGCCTCGCGCGCCAGGGCCTCGATATCATGGGGCTCCTCATCGGGCAGCATGATGGCATAGGCGTCGACCAGATCCGCACCGACAAACCAGTCCGCAATAGCGCTCTCGGCGGGCGGCCTGACGAGATTTGCTCTCTTGCCAGGCGTTCGAGGCGAACCTGGCGCGGAACACAGACGCATAGAAGGTAGCACGGGAGTCTCCTCAGGAATGCTGAGGGAGACGTTCATATCAGCCCCGTCCCTGCTCGACCAGTTCCAGCGCGGGCACACCAACGAGCGGTGCCAGCTTTTTCTGGATGGCGACGATTCCGGCCAGCAAAGCCTTCAAAACGCTTACAACCGCGTCCCGGCCGACGAACGGCTCAGGGAGGAATGGGCTCCTGAGAGTGATGTCCGGGTCGAGATATTTTTCCAACGCCACCGAAGCCTTCGCATGCATTACGTCGAGAAAGGGTTGGGCATGGATCATGTTCATGATGAAACGCTCCTTGGCATGAACCGCAATATCGTCGGATTGCGGAGCTGC
>JAJZFF010000160.1 GCA_021805485.1 Pseudomonadota bacterium | reverse complement strand
AGCACCCGTGCGAGCACATCGGCGCCGCTCGCGTCGGTCGGCACGAACATGCGCAGCTTCCAGGAGATGATCTCGCCGAACAACCCATAGGCGCGTAGCCGATCGCGCATCGCGTCGGTGAAGCCGAAGAGTTCGATGCGAAGTGCGTTCATGACGCGGACACGGCGGAGTTGCAGACCCTCCGCGAGATCGAGGACCGTCCGCCCTTCCATCAGCGCGGAGAAGGCCGCGTCGGGGGTGAGAGACGGAACGCCCGTCGCCCCCGCATCCGCCGCCCAGGCGGGCGAGATTTTGCGGCCGATGATCCGCTCGCCGTCGTCGGTCTGAAGCCGGTAGACGCGCGTCGACTCGTTCGGCAGCCGCTTCCAGATTGGCAGCAGCAGGCCGGCGACGATGTGCAGCGTGCTCTCGGAGAATTCCGGAACCCGCGCCACCTCGCGATCCCACGCAGCGCAGAAGGTCTCGCGGTCCGTCTCGGTCCAACGACTCTCCGCCAACGTCTTCAGCGAGACAGTGTGCTGTTCCATCGGCCGGACCAACCGCACGCGGCGTTCGATCTCGCCGTCGTCGAGCATGACGCTCGGCGCCGGGATCTGCACTGCGGCGCGGCCGGAGCGTTCGTTGACGAGCAGCAGCGTCCTTCGGTCGGCGAGATGGCCGAGCGCCTGATCGAGGCTCACCGGTTGATTGCGCCGCCGCTCGGTGATGGTGAGGAGCCGCGTTTCGGCGCCGGTCGCAGGGTGGGTGTAGATCGTCCGGCGATCGGTGACGGCGAAGCTCTCGGCCTGCAGCGTCTCCAGCCCGACATCGTAGACGCCGCTGGCGATGGCGCCCTCGATCTTCGCAGTCAACAACTGCTCGAAGGCGGTGAACAGCACGCCCTGCAAGTCGATGGTCAGCGCGAGCAGGCGATTGAGGAAGGTCGTGATCGGCGGCAGATCGTCCTTGATCCCGTTCGCGTCGATCAGTGAGAGGCCGGTGGCCTGCTCGAACGTCTGGAGCGAACAGCCTTCGACCTTGCCGCGCACGAGCAGCAGGTAGAGCTGGCGCAGCGCGTCGCGCGCGTAGGGGCTTTCGAGATTGTCCTCAGGCCGGAACAGGCCCTGACCGCCGGTCTGACGCTGCCCGCGGGTGATCGCGCCGAGCGTGTCGAGCCGCCGGGCGATGGTGGAAAGGAAGCGCTTCTCGGCCTTCACGTCCGTCGCGATCGGCCGAAACAGCGGCGGCTGCGCCTGGTTGGTGCGGTTCGTTCGGCCGAGCCCCTGGATCGCGGCGTCGGCCTTCCAGCCCGGTTCCAGAAGATAATGGACCCGCAGCCGCTGATTCCGCGCCGTGAGGTCGGCGTGATAGCTGCGCCCGGTGCCGCCCGCGTCCGAGAAGACGAGGATGCGCTTCAAATCGTCCATGAAGGCGGCGGTCTCGGCGAGGTTGGCCGAGGCGGCGCGGTTCTCGACGATGAGGCGCTCACCCTTGCGGATGATCCGCCGCGAACGGCCCGTGACCTCCGCGACCATATCCGTCCCGAAACGCTGCACGATCCGATCGAGCGCGCCCGGCACGGGTGGAAGCGAAGCGAGGCGCTCGATGAGTTCGTCGCGGCGTGCCACGGCCTCGCGGCTCTCGACTGGCTGGCCATCGCGAAAGACGGGCCGCGAGAAGAGATTGCCCTCGCTGTCGGTGAAGGGTTCGTAGAGCTGCACTGGGAAGGAGTGCGCCAGGTAATCCAGGACGTACTCGCGCGGCGTGATGTCCACGCGGACGTCGTTCCATTCCTCGGTCGGGATTTCGGCGAGGCGGCGTTCCATCAGCGCCTCGCCGGTGGAGACGATCTGGACGACCGCGGCATGGCCTTCCTGAAGATCGCTTTCGATCGAGCGGATCAGCGTCGGCGTCTTCATGCTGGTCAGCAGATGGCCGAAGAAGCGCTGCTTGGCGCTCTCGAACGCCGACCGTGCCGCCGCCTTCGCCTGACGGTTCAGCGTGCCGGTCTCGCCGGTGATGTTGGCGGCCTCCATCGCGGCGTCGAGATGATTGTGGATGATCGCGAACGCGCCGGCATAGGCGTCGTAGATGCGGCGCTGCTCGTCGGTGAGCGGATGTTCAACCAGTTCGTATTCGACGCCATCATAGGAGAGGGAACGGGCGGTGTAGAGGCCGAGCGAGCGCAGGTCGCGCGCCAGCACCTCCATGGCCGCGACGCCGCCGGCCTCGATCGCATCGACGAACTCGGCGCGGGTGGCGAAGGGGAAATCCTCGCCGCCCCAGAGGCCGAGCCGCTGGGCGTAGGCGAGATTGTGGACGGTCGTCGCGCCCGTGGCCGAGACATAGACCACCCGCGCATCCGGCAGGGCATGCTGTAGGCGTAAGCCCGCACGGCCCTGCTGCGACGGGGCGACGTCACCTCGTTCTCCCTTGCCGCCACCGGCGTTCTGCATGGCGTGGCTCTCGTCGAAAATGATCACTCCATCGAAATCGGAGCCCAACCATTCGACGATCTGCCTCACGCGCGAAAGCTTCTCGCCGCGGTCGTCGGACCGCAGCGTAGCGTAGGTTAAAAATAGGACGCCTTCGGACAGCCGGATCGATGTGCCTAGAGGGAATCGCGAGAGCGGCGTGATGAGCAGCCGTTCCATGCCGAGCGCCGACCAGTCGCGTTGGGCGTCTTCGAGCAGCTTGTCGGACTTCGAGATCCAGACCGCTTTGCGGCGCCCGCGCAGCCAGTTGTCGAGGATGATGCCGGCCGACTGGCGGCCCTTGCCGGCGCCGGTGCCGTCGCCGAGCATGAAGCCGCGCCGGAAGCGCACGGCGTTCGGCGCATCGTCGGGCGCGGCGGTGACGAGGTCGAAGGTCTCGTCCACCGTCCAGGCGCCGGCGAGGTATTCGCCATGGGACTCGCCGGCATAGATCACCGTCTCCAGCTGGGCGTCGGACAGCACGCCGTCGGTGACGAGGCGCGCCGGCAGCCGCGGCCGATGGCTTGGCTTGGGCGGCGCGACCGAGGCCATCGCGGCGGATTGCACAAGCTTGGTCGGGTGCGGCTGCGCGCCGGGGATACGGATCGATTGAAGCCGGTATTCCTCGTAGATCGCCTCGCTGAGGCGCGCGGCCTCGGGCGGCGTCCACTCGACCGTCTCATAGGCGAGATCGAGGGCCTCGGGATCGGTGACCGGCGTCTTGGCCGGCCGCGCTGCGATAGAACGCGTGCGAGAGCCGCTTGCGAGGCGCGGCACGGCAGGCGCGGCGATCGAGATCGCGGCAGACCGTTCGACGGCCAGACGGGGCGGAACGTGCTCGCCTATCCAGCGGAGAAGCGTCGCGACGTCGGGCGCTATGCCAGGGGATTCAGGGAATGCGCTCGGATCGTCGGCCGGCGCCTTGTCGATGACGGTCAGCCTCGTTTCGATCGACGTGCCATGCTTGGCGTAGACGCCGCCGTCGATGG
>JAJZFF010000065.1 GCA_021805485.1 Pseudomonadota bacterium | reverse complement strand
GGCGGCATCGAGCACGCGGCGGCCGAGCCCGGCCTTGCGCGCGTCGTTCACCGCGACCACCGCCTCGGTCAGGCGCGAGGGGGCGCGGGCGTCCTGGGCGATGCGGGCGAGGGCGAGCGTGTCCTTCGGAAAGCAGGAGCCGCCGAAGCCGGGACCGGGATGGAGGAATTTGGCGCCGATCCGCCGGTCGAGCCCCATGCCGCGGGCGACGCCGTGCACGTCCGCCCCGACCGCCTCGCAGAGATCGGCCATCTCGTTGATGAAGGTGACCTTCATCGCGAGGAAGGCGTTGGCGGCGTATTTGATGAGTTCGGCGGTCTCCAGCCCGGTGATCAGGATCGGCGTCTCGATCAGGTTGAGCGGGCGGTAGAGGGCGCGCAGCACCTCGCGGGCGCGTTCGGTCTCGGCGCCGACGACGACGCGGTCCGGCCGCATGAAGTCGCCGATCGCGCTGCCCTCGCGGAGGAATTCCGGATTCGAGGCGACGTCGATCGCAAGGTCGGGGCGGCGGGCGGCGGCGAGGGCGGCGAGGCGGCGGCCGGTGCCGACCGGGACGGTGGATTTGGTGACCAGCACCGTCGGGTGGTCGAGCGCCGCCAGCACCTGCTCGGCGGCGGCGAAGACATAGGACAGGTCGGCATGGCCGCCGCCGCGCCGCGAGGGCGTGCCGACGGCGATGAACACCGCCTCGGCCCCGGCGATCGCCTCCTCGATGCGGCCGGTGAAGCCGAGACGGCCGGCGGCGCGGTTGCGCTCGACCAGCGGATCGAGCCCCGGCTCGTAGATCGGGATCTCGCCGCGGCGCAGGCGGTCGAGCCGCGCGGGGTCGGTTTCCGCGACCATCACGCTGACGCCGAATTCGGCGAAGCACGCCGCCGACACCAGGCCGACATAGCCGCCGCCGATGATCGCGATCTTCAACACGTTCAGCTCCTCTAACTCGCCTCGGGGATGTTCTGGCAATCATGCGGGCGCGAGGCAATAGGCGCCCGCGCGGGGATCAGGGTGGCGTCGCGTCGCGCTCCCAGTAGGGCGGGGCGCCGAGATGGGCGGCGAAGCCGTCGATGAAGGCGCGGACCTTGGGCGGGACCACGCGCTTGGGCGGGTAGACCGCCCAGATGAAGCGCTCGCCGGGCCAGAACATCGCCTGGTGATCGGGCAGCAGGCGGACCAGCTCGCCGGCGCGCAGCGCGGCCCCGGCGACCCAGAAGGGCAGCAGCGCCGCGCCGAGCCCGGCGCGGGCGGCGGCGAGCAGGGCCTCGCTGTCGTTCAGGCGGAGGCGGCCGGTGAGGGGAATGTCGTGCCGGTGTCCGCCCGGATCGGTCAGCAGCCAGCGGTCGTGCGGCTGCAGGGCGAAGAGGAGATGCGGCAGGCGGGCGAGATCGTCCGGGGTGGCGACCGGGCCGTGCCGGGCGAGCAGGGCGGGCGCGGCGCAGAGAACCCGGCGGTGCGGCGCGAGCTTGCGGGCGATCAGCCGGGTTTCCTCCAGCGCGCCGATGCGGATGGCGAGATCGGTGCCGGATTCGATGATGTCGACCACCGAATCGCTCAGCGTGAGGTCGATGCGGATGTCCGGCCAGGCGGCGGTGAAGCCGGGCAGGAAGGGCATGACATGCAGCCGGCCGAAGGCGGAAGGGACGTTGAGGCGCAGCAGGCCCTGCGGCCTTGCGTTGAGATCGGCGGCGACGGCGCGGGCCTCGTCGAGCTCGGCGAGCACGCGGCGGGCGCGTTCGAGAAAGGCGAAACCGACCTCGGTGAGATGCAGCTTGCGGGTCGAGCGGTTGAACAGCGCGGCGCCGAGCTCGGCCTCGAGGGCGGCGATGGCGCGCGAGACCGAGGAGGGCGGCAGCCGGGCTTCGCGCGCGGCGCCGGAGAAGCTGCCGAGCTCGGCGGCGCGGACGAAGGCGCGGAGGCGGGCGAGTTCATCCATCGGGCGGGCTTGTGCTGGCGGGACAAAAATGAATTGCGATTTCTGCTTCTACAGCACGGGCGGCGGTGGGCGCAAATGGGATCGGGCGATGAGGAGTGAGGGACATGCGCCGGATTTCGGAGAACAGGACCAAGGCGATGGCGATGGCGGTGCGGCTTGCGGCGGGATTCGCGGTTGTGCTCGGCTGTCTTGCGGCAGGCGGTGCCGTGGCGCCGCTGCTGCCGGTGAAGCTGCCGGGGGCGCTGGTGGGCATGGTGATGCTGGCGGCGCTGCTCGCCGCGCATCGCGGGCGGGCGGCGGTCGCGGCCGGCGAGGCGGGGGCGCTGCTGCTGCGGCGCTACGCGCTGTTCTTCGTGCCGGCGGGCGTGGGGGTGATGACCGGTGCCGGCGCGCTGCGGGCGGCCTGGCCGGCGGTGGCGGCGGCGCTGGTCGTCTCCTCGCTGCTGGCGCTGGCGGTGACGGGGCTGACGATGCGGCTGATGCTCGGGCTGCGGGCCCCGGCGCCGCGGGCGGCGTTGCCGGTGGCGTGCGGCCATGAATGACATCATGCATGGCATGCCGTCGGGGATCGGGTTTGCCGCCGCCACGGTGCTGGCTTTCGAGGCGGCGCTGTGGCTGGCGCGGCGGGTCGGGCATCCGGCGCTGAACCCCACGCTTTTGGCGATCCTGGCGGTGATGGCGGGGCTGGTGGCGGGGCATGTGCCCTACGCGGCCTACGCGCGCGGGGCGGCGCCGGTTTCCTGGCTGCTCGGGCCGGCGACGGTGGCGCTGGGCGTGCCGCTCGCGCGCAATCTCGGCGCGATCGCGCGGGACAGCCTGGCTGTTCTCGTCTCGCTCGCCGCCGGCGCGCTGACCGCGGCGATCGCCGGGCCGTTGGTGCTGGCGGCGTGCGGCGGCGGCGGCGCGCTGGGGCTGGCGATGGCGCCGAAGGCGGCGACGACCCCGATCGCCATGGCGGTGGCGCGGGAGATCGGTGCAGCACCCGCGCTCGCGGCGGTGTTCGCGATCGCCGGCGGGGTGATCGTGGCGATCGCGGCGCGGCCGTTGCTGGGCTGGCTCGGGGTCGAGGATCATCGGGCCTTCGGCCTCGCGGCGGGGGTGGCGGGCAGCGGGATCGGCGCCGCCGAGGCCGTGGCGCGCGATGCGGAGGCGGGCGCCTACGCGGCGCTCGGCGTCGGGCTGACGGCGGTGGCGACCGCGCTGGCGGTGCCGGCGCTGGCGGCGCTCGGGGTGGTGTGAGCGGACGCGGAGGGGTTTGCGGACAGGTTCCTGTTTGTCGTGGCGGTACGTGTGGTTAGCTGAATATTAGGAAATTGCCGGTAGAGTTCCGGCATGGTCGAAAACAGGCCCACAACCGTCGCGCTATCCTCCGCCGCGCTGGATGCCCCGTGGGAAGACGGCGCGTTCTGGCTGTTTTTTCCCGACTATCGGGGCAGTTCACCATACCAGAGCCTGCTTGCGGAGGCGCTCGCCGGGCGGACCGACGTGGCGCCGGGTACGATCGGAATGGCGCT
>JAJZFF010000586.1 GCA_021805485.1 Pseudomonadota bacterium | reverse complement strand
GCCGGCGTTTCCGGTCGATGCCGTCTACGTGCACGACACGCTGGCGATCGGCGAGCGCCGCGGCGGCCTCGCCACGAGGCCGCTGACCGACCTCGTCGCCGCCGCACCCGCCACCGTGCTGATCGCCGCCTTCGACGCGCACCGCCTGGCCGACCGGCTGGCCACCCTGCTGCCCGGCGCCGACATCCTCACCCTCGACGAGGTGCGCCTGCCCGACCGGCTGCTGACCAACCGCCGCCGCTATCTCGACCCGCTGAACTTCGCCACCAATTTCGCCTTCTTCCGCGACGACGACGCGATGACGACCAGCCTCGTCACCGCGAATTACTGGCACGGCTACGGCGCGACCGGCGTGCGCCTGTGGTGCCGCCTGTTCGACGCCGCCGGCGCGGTGCTCGCCGAGTTCGAGCGCGCGCTGCCCGATCACGCCGGCAGCGTCCGCATCGACAGCGCCGAGGTGCGGCGCGCGCACGGGCTCGGGCCGTTCACCGGCCAGCTCTTCATCCACGCCATCGGCGTCGCCGGTCACGATGTGGTGAAATACGCGCTCGACACCCATGCCGCCGGCAACGGGGCGAGCCTGTCCTGCACGCACGACGCCAATGCCTGGCCCTCCGAGCGCTTCGCCGGCCTGCCCGCCCCGCGCGAGGACGAGACGGTGATCCTCTGGGTGCAGAACAGCCACGCCGTGCCGATCCCCGCCGGGGCGATCAGCCTCGACCGGATGGGCGCCGAGGCGCCGGTGGCGCTGGCGGAGCCGATCGCCCCGTTCGCGACCCGCGCCATCGACGTCGCCGAACTGCTGCCCGGGCTGCGCTGGCCGGCGCAGATCGAGCTGCGCGCCGGCCGCCACGTGGTGCGCCCGCGCTACGAGGTGGTGCGCGCCGGGCGCACCCGCATCGCCCACATGAATGTCGAGCGCGCCGACCTGCGCCCCGATCCGGCGATCCGCAGCCTCTCGCCGCTGCTCGGCCGCGGTTTTCTGCTCCCCTTCCCGATCCTGCCGCGGGAGCGGTTCCGCTCGGTCGCGCTGCCGACGCCGATGGCCCACACCCAGGCTGACCTGCCGCTCCGGCTCGACGTCTTCGCGCCGGACGGACGCAAGGTGGCCGAGCACCGGCCCGGCACGCTCCCGCGCGACCATGCCTGCGCCATCGATCTCGACGAGGTGCTGCCGGAGGGCGCGCTGCCGGAGGGCGGGCATGGCGAGCTGGTCTACGACTTCGCCGGGGGTGGCGAGGCGGATGGATGGCTGCACGGGCTGTTCCGCTACGAGGCGCGGGACGGCTCGCACGCCGCCGAAACCAGCTTCGGCGCGCATGTGTTCAACACGATCATGACCTGGAAGGGCGAGCCGCAATCCTATTCCGGCCCGCCGCCCGGCCTGTCGACCCGGCTGTTCCTCGATCTCGGCAGCGCGACGCGGCCGAGCTTCTGCGTGCTGACCTACCCCGCCTCCGCCGCCTGGCATCCGCACTCGGCCACCGTGCTGATGCTGCACGACGCCGAGGGCCGCGTGCTGGCCGAGCAGAAACTGGCCATCGCCTGCTCGGGTTCGGCCATCGTCGAGCCCTGGCGGATCTTCGGCGCCGAGGTGCTGGCGCGCGCCGCCGGCGGCTATGTCATCATCCGCGACGCGACCTGCCGGCTGTTCGGCTATCACGGCAAGCACGACGGCGCCGGCCTCGGCCATGGCGCGTTTTCGTTCGATCACATGTTCGGGTTCTGAATTCAGCGCAATCCCGCGCCGCCGCCCTCGCAACGATCGCGGTTTTGGCGTAAGGGGTTGATCATGCAGGCAAGACGGACCTTCCGGCGCATCGCGGTCATCGTTGTCGCGATCGTCATTCTGGCACCGCTCGCGGTCATCGGCCTATTCCTCGCGAGCTTCGATCCCAACAGCTACAAGCCGCAGGTGATCGCCGCGGCGGAACGGGCGCTGCACCGGCCCGTCAGCATCGACGGGCGGCTGCGCATGAGCCTCTCGCTGGTGCCGACGATCTCGGCCACCGGCATCACCATCGCCAATCCGCCCGGCTACCAGAACACCAATCTCGCCACCCTGCGGCGGATCGAGGCGAAGGTCGCGCTGCTGCCGCTGCTGCGCCACCAGCTCAACATCCTCGATCTCGTGCTGGTCGATCCGGTGATCAACCTCGAATACGGGCCGACCGGCACGCCCGACTGGCTGATCGGCCAGGGCGCCCCGGCACCCGCCGGCACCGGCGCCGGCACCGGGTCCGCATCCGGCCCGGCGGCCGGCGTCGCCCTGCAATCGGTCTCGATCGAGAACGGCACGATCACCTACCACCCGCCGATGGCGCTGGTCCCGCTCAACGCCGGCCAGCCCGCCGCGCTGGCGACGCCGCAGCCCACCGTCCTGCACATCGCCCGCTTCACCGGCCGCGCCGCCTCGCTCGACGCGCCGCTGCAACTGGCGATCGACGCGCAGTACAACGGCACCCCCTTCACCGTGGCCGGCACCACCGGGCCGGTCTCGCGGCTGACCGGCAGCGTCGCCGGCGGCGCGCCCTGGCCGGTGGACCTGACCGTGAGCGGCCAGGGGGCGAACCTGCGCGTGACCGGGCAGATCGCCCATCCGCGCGAGGCCAGCGGCTACGCGCTGCACCTGCACGCCACGGCACCCGACCTCGCCCCGCTCGCCGCCTACCTGCCCGCCGCCGACCGCGGCGACCTGCCGCCGCTGCAACAGGTCGACCTGCGGGCGGATCTCGGCCCGCCCGCCGGCGGGACCCTGCCCTCGGTCACCAATGTCAGCCTCACCGCCGGCAAGTCGGACCTGACCGCCTGGCGCAAGGGCCTGTCGCTCCGCTCGATGAACATCACCCTGCCCGCGCTCGACCAGGCGGTGGACGTCGCGCTGGCCGGCCAGTACCAGGGCCGGCAGGTCGGGCTCGAAGGCAAGGCCGGCCCGGTCGGCCCCGTGATCGAGGCGGCCCTCGGCGCACCCGCCCCGGCCCACGCCGTGCCCACCGAGCGCTTCACCATGAACGTCGCCGGCCGGGTCGGCAACGCGCTGTTCAACGCCGCGGGCGGCATGGCGACCCCCTCGAAGCTCGCCGGCGTCGCGATGAAGCTGAGCGCGACGATCCCCGACCTCGCGAAACTCTCCGACCTCGTCGGCACGCCGCTGCCGGCCTGGACCGATATCGGCGTCTCCGGCCTGCTCACCGATCCGGGCGGCCAGGGGCTTGCAAACACGGTCGCGCTGAACAGCCTCGCGATCAGCTCCGCCCAGGCGCAGCTCGGCGGCGCCTTCAGCCTGCGGCTCGGCCCGAAGCCCGACCTGCAGGCGGTGATCCACGCCTCGCGGATCGACCTGACGGCGCTGCTCAAGGCGATGCCGAAGCCGGCGGCGGCCACGCCCGGCACGGCCGGCGCCGGCGGTGCCGCGCCGCCGCAGGCCAGCCCGCAGCCGAAACC
>JAJZFF010000668.1 GCA_021805485.1 Pseudomonadota bacterium | reverse complement strand
CGCTCGTGCTTCGCGACCTGTTCGAGCGCGGAACCGGGGTCGGTCACCGCGGTGAAGTGCCGGGACCACGCATCCTCGCCCACGGTCTCGATCATGCGCGAGCGGAAATGCGCGAGCATGATGTTCGGCTCCAGCGTGCTGCCCGACTTCGACGAGACGATGAACATCGTCTTCTTGAGATCGAGCTTGCGCTCCAGCGCGCGGATCTGGGCGGGGTCGGTGCTGTCGAGCATATGGAAGTGCGGCCAGCCGGCCTGACGGCCGAAACTCGTGGCGAGAACTTCGGGACCGAGGCTCGATCCGCCCATGCCGAGCAGGGCGACATGGGAGAAGCCGCCTTCGCGGATCGCGTTGGCGAAGCGGACCAGCGTGCCGACATGCGCGTGCTCCTGCCCGACGATGTCGAGCCAGCCGAGCCAGTCGGCTTCGTCGGCACCGGTCCAGACCGCGGCGTCGCCGGACCAGAGACGACGGACCACGCCATCCGCCCGCCAGCCGGCGGCAGCCTCGTCCACCGCGTGGGCGATATCCGCCGGCGCCTCGATGCGCGCGGCGTTCACCGTGACCAGCGCCTCGCGCTTTTCGGCGACCGCGCCGAGCAGCTTGTCGAACGCCTCGGCGAACAGGCGCACGCCGTCCTCGACGAGGTCATGGGTGACGGTCGCGAGCGAAATGCCCTGCTCCTCGATTGCGTGCAGCACGGCATAGGCGCCTTCGACATCCTGTTCGACGGCGCCGTGCACGACGGTACCGTGGTCGCGGAACGCATCCATCGTGGCCGGCGGCATCGTGTTCACCGTGTCGCGGCCAATCAACCGCTCGACGTAGAGCGTGTCCGGATAATCTGGATTCTTGACGCCGGTCGACGCCCAGAGAAGGCGCTGCACCTGCGCGCCCTTTGCCGCCAGCGCCTCCCACGCCTTGCCCGCGAAAATCCTGCCGAAGCTCTCATAAGCAAGCTTGGCATTCGCGATCGCCGCCTGGCCGAGCAATGGCTGCAGGATGCCGGCCGGACCGCCAGCCTCGATCCTCGCCTGCAACTCGCGGTCGATCACGGTGTCGATCCGGCTGACGAAGAAACTCGCGACGCTCGCCACCTTCGACACGTCGCCGCCCTTTGCCACATAATCCTCGAGGCCGGCGATATAGGCCTGTGCCACCGCCTCGTAGCGGGGCACCGCGAAAAGCAGGGTGACGTTGATCGACAGACCCTCGCCGATCAGGGTGTGGATCGCCGGGATCCCGGCCGAGGTCGCCGGCACCTTGATCATCAGGTTCGGACGGTCAACCGCAGCCCACAGGCGGCGCGCCTCGTCGATCGTGGCCTTGGTGTCGTTCGCGAGGTAGGGCGAAACCTCGAGGCTGATGAAGCCGTCACGGCCGCCGGTTTCGCGGTGGACGGGCGCCAGCGCGTCCGCCGCGGCCTGGATGTCGGCGATGGCCAGGTGTTCGTAGATTTCCATCGGCGCGCAGTCGCGGTCGCGGACGAAGCGCTTGAACGCCTCCCCGTATTCCGGCGCGTGGGCGATCGCCTTCTCGAAGATCGCGGGATTGGAGGTGACCCCCTTGAGCCCGTCGCGCGCGACCATGGTGGCGAGTTCTCCCCCCTCGATCAGGCCGCGCTGCACGAAGTCGAGCCAGGGCGCCTGCCCGGCTTCAGCGAGTTGTTTCAGGGGGTTCATGCGGATCTCCTCAACGCAGGTCGTGATGGACGACGGTCCGGTGCCGGAGCAGGCTTATCGGCTGTTCGCCGATCCTGTCGAGAGATGGGAAAGCCAGCCGCCGATGTCACGTCCCGTCTCGGCTTGTCACCGTTCTGTGACTGAAAGCAGGTTTGGCGCAACCGATCGTTCTTTTCAATGGTGCGATGGACCCGGCATATCGAAAGCGGGGCCGCCGTGCCGCGCAATGAAGCTGACAGAAGCCCCGATCTCTATTAAAGAGCGCGCATGACCTCGACCCCCACCGAACTGATCCGCAACTTCTCGATCATCGCCCATATCGACCACGGCAAATCGACCCTGGCCGACCGGCTGATCCAGACCACCGGCGCGCTCTCCGCCCGCGAGATGACCGAGCAGGTGCTCGACAACATGGATATCGAGAAGGAGCGCGGGATCACGATCAAGGCGCAGACCGTGCGCCTCAACTACAAGGCGAAGAACGGCCAGACCTACGTTCTGAACCTGATGGACACGCCCGGCCATGTGGACTTCGCCTATGAGGTGAGCCGGTCGCTCGCCGCCTGCGAGGGCTCGCTGCTGGTGGTCGACGCCTCGCAGGGCGTGGAGGCGCAGACGCTGGCGAACGTGTACCAGGCGATCGACGCCAATCACGAGATCGTCCCGGTGCTCAACAAGATCGACCTGCCGGCCGCAGAGCCCGAGCGGGTGAAGCAGCAGATCGAGGACGTGATCGGGCTCGACGCTTCTGATGCGGTGGAAATCTCCGCCAAGACCGGCCTCAATATCGAGGCGGTGCTGGAAGCGCTCGTCACCCGCCTGCCGCCGCCGAAGGGCGACGAGACCGCCCCGCTCAAGGCGATGCTGGTCGATAGCTGGTATGATTCCTATCTCGGCGTCATCATCCTGGTCCGTGTGCGCGACGGGCGGCTGCGCAAGGGCCAGCGCGTGCGCATGATGTCGACCGGCGCGGTCCACACCATCGACCAGGTCGGCACCTTCTCGCCCAAGCTCACCCCGCAGAGCGATCTCGGCCCCGGCGAGATCGGCTACATCACCGCCGCGATCAAGACGGTGGCCGACTGCAACGTGGGCGACACGATCACCGACGACCGCGCGCCCGCCACCGAACCCCTGCCCGGCTTCAAGCCGTCCATCCCGGTGGTCTGGTGCGGGCTGTATCCGGTCGATGCCGACGATTTCGAGAAGCTGCGCGACAGCCTCGCCAAGCTGCGGCTGAACGATGCGAGCTTCCATTACGAGGCCGAGACCTCGGCGGCACTCGGTTTCGGCTTCCGCTGCGGCTTTCTCGGCCTGCTGCATCTGGAAATCATCCAGGAGCGCCTGTCGCGCGAATTCGATCTCGACCTGATCGCGACCGCGCCCTCGGTCGTCTACAAGCTGCACAAGACCAATGGCGAGACGATGGAGCTGCACAACCCGGCCGACATGCCGGACGGCTCGATCATCGACCATATCGAGGAACCGTGGATCCGTGCCACCATCATGGTGCCGGACGACTATCTCGGCGCCGTCCTCACCCTATGCAACGAGCGCCGCGGCCAGCAGGTCGACCTCACCTATGTCGGCAACCGGGCGATGGCGGTCTACCGGCTGCCGCTCAACGAGGTGGTGTTCGATTTCTACGACCGGCTGAAATCGGTCAGCCGCGGCTACGCCAGCTTCGACTACCAGATGGACGACTATGTCGAGGGGGATCTCGTGAAAATCTCCATCCTGGTCAACCTGGAGCCGGTGGACGCGCTGGCCTTCAT
>JAJZFF010000543.1 GCA_021805485.1 Pseudomonadota bacterium | reverse complement strand
CCGCCTCAGCGGTTGCAGATCATCCCCGGCGCACCCGGCGCCGCGGTCACGTCCTTCGGCCCTTTCGAGCACAAATCATACGCAAGCCCCGGCCGTGCCGAGGGCGCCTGATAGACGAACCGATGCCCCCACGGGTCGCGCGGCAGCGTGGTCTGCTTCAGGTACGGACCGTGCCAGCCGCTCACCCCGGCCGGCTTGGCGATCAGCGCCTGCAACCCCTGATCGGTCGTCGGGTAGCTGCCGACATCGAGCTTGAACAGGTCGAGCACCGAGCCGATCCGCTCGATCGACTGTTCGGCGATGCTCGCCTTGGCCCGGCCGAGCTGACTGAGCAGGGCGGGGCCGACAAGCGCGATCAGAAGTCCGAGAATGACGATAACCACGAGAAGCTCGAGCAGCGTGTAGCCGCCCTCACCGTCAGCGCGTTCTGCCTTTACGTTCATGAACGCGTGAGTATCCGAGAGGGTGGCGCAAGCGCCAGCGACGGCGGCGAGCACGATGACGATTTCACGGAGATATCACGATGACCTCGCTGTTGCGCTGCATGATTCTTGCAGCTTCGGTCTATCATCTTCCGCCTCGCGTCCTGCCGGTGATCGCGCGGATCGAGGGGGGACATGTCGGGCTCGTTCGCCCGGATTCCAATGGCACCGCGGATTATGGGCCGATGCAGGTGAACAGTGTCTGGCTCGATACGATCGCCCGCCGGGCACGGCTTGGCGCGCGCGAAACGCGACGACGCCTGATCGACGATCCGTGTTTCAATATTGCCGCCGCCGCCTTCATCCTGCGCACTGACATCGACCGCGCGGGCAACCTTATGCAGGGCATCGGCGACTACCATTCGGCCACGCCGCGCTTGAACGCCGCCTATCGGGCGCGGGCAATAGCGATTGCACAACGGATGTTCGGTCCGCGTTAATTTCACATTCTTGCAACGGAACTATCACGAAATCGGGAAATTTGATCTGTATATATCCGCGCGAGGTAAACATTTCGTGTGGAGCGAATTATGAAACGAGCTTTGGCAATGGCTTGTTCAGCACTTTGCGCGCTGAGCATGACCATCCAGCCGGCACTGGCCGAGCAAGACGGGCGCCTCGCCTTCAACCGTCCGGACGATGCCCACGCCTTCGTCGCCGGGCTGATGGACCGCGAGGCCTGGCACAATGGCGGCCGTGAGCAGGGCGAGCATGGCGAACATCGCCGCCACCGCTTCCACCTCACCCACGCGCAGCTCGTCCAGCTCGTCCGCAAGAAGATCAAGTATGTCTTCGTGCTGTATCAGGAGAACCGCTCGTTCGACTCCTATTTCGGCACCTTCCCCGGTGCTGACGGACTTTATTCGCAGCCGGCCGCGAAGACCCCCGGCTTCGTGCAAACGCTGGTCAACACCGATGGCACCGTCGGCACCATCTCGCCCTTCCGCATCGGGCCGAAGCAGTATGCGTGGGACACCGACGATATCGACCATTCGCACGCCCGCATCGCCGCCAAGATGGACGTCGTCGCCGGCAAGCCGCTGATGGACAAGTTCGCCGTCACCGAGGAGCTGAAATATTCGCCGACCGGCAATCCCTCGCTGAAGGCGAAGCAGTTCGGCGAGCTCGCGATGGCCTACGAGGATTGCGATACGGTGCCCTTCCTCTGGCGCTATGCCGACCGCTTCGTGCTGTTCGACCATGTCTTCCAGGACATCACCGGCCCGTCGACGCCGGGTAACCTGTCGATCTTCGCCGCCCAGACCGGCCTGACCCAGTGGGCCCTGCATCCGAACGAGGCGTTCAGCACGTTCGATCCGGCAACCGGGCCGACCGCGACCAACCCGCACGGCCTCAAGGTGACGGAGGCGGGTGCCGGCGAGCCGGTGATGGATGACAACGATCCGCTCTGGGGCTCGCCGCTCGACCCGAACAAGACGCCCAACGTGCCGGTCAATGCGGGGGATTTCGGCGGGTCCGCCTATACCTATGGCGTACAGCTCAACCAGACCTACGCCTCCATCGCGATCAACACGATGGGCCGCAATGCCACCGCGATCACCCGTCACGACAGCGATGCCGCCGGCGACCTTGCCGACATTCATGACGACATCTCCTACCTGACCCGGTCCGGCCACAAGCAGGTCAACTGGGGCTGGTATGAGGAAGGCTACGACCACGAGCCGACCGATCCGGCCAACCCGGTGGATGCCAACGGCACCCATGCCTCCTACATCACCCACCATAACGGCCCGCAATATTTCGGCTACGTCGCCAACAACCCGGATGAACGCGCCAACCTGCACGGGCTCGGCGACCTGTTCACGGCGCTGAAGGGCGGCACCCTGCCGGCCGCCGGCGGCGTGTTCTACGTCAAGGGCGGTTTCCAGAACATTTTCGGCCTGACGCCGGACAATCCGGTTGCCGCCGCGCGTGCCAACTTCCTCGGCGATGACGACCACCCGGCCTATTCTGACGCCCAGATCAGCGAGGCGATGGTGGCGAAGGCGGTGAACGCGATCGCGAAGAGCAAATACTGGAAGCATGCCGCGATCATCATCACCTGGGACGATTCCGAAGGCGATTACGACCATGTGCCGCCGCCGGTCATCGTCAACGGTCCGGACAAGCAGGTGTTCAAGTTCGGCCCGCGCGTGCCGCTGATCCTGATTTCGCCCTATGCACGGACGCATGAGGTGGATCATCAGGACGGCAGCCAGTCCTCGGTGGTGAAGTTCGTCGACGAGTTGTTCGGCCTGACGCCGCTCGCCTTGCTGCCGGACGAGCTGAAGGGCCGCGCCGATGGCGAGAAGGAATTCGGCGAGGCGAATATCGGCCCGGCCGATGCGCTGACCCCCTATGTCGGCGATCTGATGGGCGCCTTCGATCCGGCACGGCTGACCGGCCGGGCGGCACCGCTGCCGGCGAGCTATGCGATGATCCCGAACAAGGCGATCATGTCGCTGCCGCAGTATGGCGGCAATGGCTGCCAGGCGGATCACATCGTCCCGACCGATGTGGCCAAGGGTATTCGCACATCGGTTCCGTCCGACTTCAATCCGCTGCCGAGCACCAATCCCGGCGTCTAGAGCACGTTCCGATCCTTTCAGATCGGATGTCGTGCTCTATCCTGTTGATAAACAGAGCATCTTTATCCGATCAGATGACTCCATCTGATCGGATGATGCTCTGATCGACCGACGCCTTCGCGAGACATCCCGGCGCATGGCCATGCGCCGGGATGTTTTCATTCCGGCCCCCCGGTCGCCACGGCGCCGACCGGCCGGGGCGGCCTTTTGTTTTGACCCCGGAACGTTGATGGCGCGGCGGGGCGATGCGGCGTCAGGCGGGTTTTTTGCGGCGGGGCGGGTTGAAGCGGGTGGCGCCGGGGGCGCGGGGCCAGGCGGGGTTTGGCGGCGGCGCAAGATGGTGCGCCGGCGGTTCGGGGCGTGGGGGGAGCTCGGGGGACGGCGCTTC
>JAJZFF010000560.1 GCA_021805485.1 Pseudomonadota bacterium | reverse complement strand
GAGGCGGTCGCCGTCACCGCCGAGGATCGCGCCCGCGGCGCGCAGTATCAGGCGAACCGCGAGCGCGCCGCGCTCGCCGGCGCGGCCACCGATCTCGAATCCTATCTGCGCAGCCTGGAGATGCGCCTGCTCTGGCGTCGCTTCGACCGCATCGGGCTGGCGCGCATCGTCCAGCTCATCAACAAGACCAACCAGTTCAACCTGACGACGCGGCGCTACGACGAGGCCGGGGTCGTGGCCGTGATGGAGGACCCGCGCGCCTTCGGACTGCAGCTGCGCCTGCTCGACCGGTTCGGCGACAACGGCATCATCGCCATCGTCATCGGCCGCCTCGCCGATGACGCCGATCCCGTCATCGGCCGCCTCGCCGATGACGCCGATCCCGCCATCGGCCGCCTCGCCGATGACGCCGATCCCGTCGATGTCGTCATCGACACCTGGCTGATGTCCTGCCGCGTGCTCGGCCGCCAGGTGGAGGAGGCGACGCTCGATCTGGTCGCCGAGCAGGCACGCCGGCTCGGCGCGACACGCCTGATCGGGGACTACCGCCCGACCGAGCGCAATGGCATGGTCGCCGAACATTACGCCAAGCTCGGCTTCACCCCGATCGCGGTCGATCCCGGCGGGGCCGCCCGCTATGGTCTCGACCTCGCGGCCACCGCGCCGCGCACCACCTGCATGACCATCGCCGAGGGATGACCGATGACGGAGACTGAAATTCTCGCCGCGCTCACCGACGTCCTGCGCGAGGCCTTCGGCGATGACACGCTGACGGTGACGCCGGAGACCACCGCCAAGGACGTGCCGGGGTGGGACTCGATCCGCATGGTCTCGATCCTGATCGCCGTCGAGGATCGGTTCGGGATCAAGACCCGCTCGCGCGAGATCGACCGGCTGCGCTCGGTCGGCGATTTCGTCGCCCTGATCCGGGCCAAGCAGGAAGCGGCCTGAACCGGACCGCTTCCGCTCGGTGGGCTCACCGTTCGGCCAGCGCGCTCGACGGCGCGTTGCCACCAGACCATTTGGCCACGCCCAGAAACCGCTCGGCCAGGGCGCCGTAGAGCGGACGCGGGCAGATCAGGCGTGAGACACCGTAGGCGAGCAGGGACGTGGCCAGCAGCGGCACCGTCATCGCCTGGTTGTCGGTCATCTCCATGACGATCACCGCCGCCGTGATCGGCGCCTGCACGGCGCCGGCGAAGTAGCCGACCATGCCGAGCAGAACCACCGCCGCGCTCGGCGTGTGCGCGACGAGCGGGCTGAGCACAGCGCCGAGCCCGGCGCCGATGGCCAGAGAGGGCGCGAAAATCCCACCCGGAATGCCGCTGATGTAGGAAATCACGGTGGCGGCGAGCTTGTAGAGCGGAAACAGCAGCGGCATGGCGTTGCCACCTTCGACGAGATGGCGCGCCTCGGCATAGCCGGTGCCGGCGGTGAGTCCGCCCGAGGCGACGTCGATCGCCGCCAGGGCCACCCCGCACAGCGCGGCGAACAGCGCCGGATGGTGCATGACCAGCCGCCCCGCCGGCCCGGGCAGCCCGTCCGCCGCGGTGAGCAGCAGCCGCCCGAAGAGCCCGCCGGCCAGCCCGCCGGCGACGCCGCAGAGCAGCACCCCGAGCCAGGCCGGGCCGAGGGCGAGTTCCGCCGAGGTGACCCCGAAATAGGTGTAGTTGCCCGAGAGGGCGAGCGTGGTGATGCCGGCGACGATCACCGCGGTCAGCGTGGTGCCGCTGGTGCGCTGCTCGAAGGAGCGGCTGAGCTCCTCGATGGCGAAGACGATGCCGGCGAGCGGCGTGTTGAAGGCCGCGGCGACGCCCGCGGCGCCGCCGGCCAGAACCAGGGCGCGCTGCAATTCCCGCCGCGGCCGGCGCAGGGCCAGCCCCATGGCGAACATCAGTGCCGCCCCGACCTGCACCGTCGGGCCCTCGCGCCCGATCGAGGCGCCGCAGGCGAGACCGAGCAGCGTGAGCAGGATCTTGCCGATCGCGATGCGCAGCGACAGAACCCGGCGCATCGTGGCCGGGTCGCGCAGCCGCACCGCCGCGATCACCTGTGGGATGCCGCTGCCCTGCGCGCCGGGAAACACCCGCCGCGTCAGCAGCACCGAGGCGATCAGCCCGAGCGGCGTGAGGACGAAAACCGGCCACAGGCCGAGCCCGTGCGCCCCGGCGAGGCGCATCAGCGCGTGAAAACCAAGCTGCGCCAGATCCGCGCCGCGCGCCAGCAGCGTCGCCGCCAGCCCGACCAGCACCGCGCCGGCCCAGAACAGGGATTGGCGCAGCCACAGCGCGGGGGAGGCGAGATGGAGCCGCACCAGCCATTTCAGCATTGCCCGGCCTCCCGCGCCGCAGCGAGATCCGCGGCGGTGTCGACATCGCGCAGCCGGCGGAGCAGCGCGACCGGGCGGGGGCGGAGATTGGCCAGCGTGTCGGCCAGCGTGTGGCGACTGGACCAGCGCACCCCGGCGAAGGGGCGGGCCGGACGGCGGGCGCCGAAGCCGACCAGCCAGAAACCGCCATCCTCGGCCGGGCCGAATACCGCCGCCGCCCGGCCGAGGGCGCGGAAAGCGGCGTGCAGATCGCCGGCGGCGAGGGCCGGGATGTCGGTGCCGACGAGGACGACGCGGCGGCGGGGGAAGCGGCGGAAGGCGTGATCCATGCGGCGGCCGAGATCGCCGTGCGCCTGGCGGACGCGCGCGATGCCGCGCGGCCAGCGCGCGCGGCCGCCGGTGAGGGCGAACACGGTGTGGAAGCGGCGCTCGCGTCGCAGCGTGCGCGTCAGTCGGCGCAGCATGGCGAGATGGAACCGCAGCGCCGCGCGCGCCCCGATGGCGCGCGCCAGCCGCCGCTTCACCGTGCCAAGGCGCGGCGTGCGGGCAAAGACCACGACGATGTCCTTCATCCGTAGAGACGCGCGATGAGGCGCGGCGGCAGGCCGAGATGATAGAGCATGAGGCAGGTGATATTCATCGCCGAGCGCCGGTGCCAGCCGCTGCGCTCGAAGCGCGTCGCAGCGGTGACGGCGGCGTGATCGAGCGCCACCAGCCGTGCCCGGCCGAGACGGCGGACGAGATCGACATCCTCCATCAACGGCAGCGATCGCATGCCCCCGAGCGCGGCGAGGAGGTCTCGGGCGATGAGCAGCCCCTGATCGCCATAGGGCAGGGCGAGCGCGCGGCAGCGCCAGGCCACCGCCCGCTCCAGCCGCCGCGCCGCCGGGTGCTGGCTGTCGAGGGTGAAGCGGAAGAAGCCGGCGCGGTCGCGATTACCCGGCGCGGCGATGAAGCGGGCGACGATGTTCGCCCAGCCGGGCGCCAGCACCGTATCGGCATGCAGGAGCAGCAGCCACGGCGCGGCGCCGGCGGCGACGCCGGCGGCGATCTGGCTCCCTCGCCCGCGCGGCGCGTGCAGCACCCGCGCGCCGCCGGCCGCCGCGAGCGGGGCGGTCGCGTCCGCGCTGCCACCATCGACG
>JAJZFF010000495.1 GCA_021805485.1 Pseudomonadota bacterium | reverse complement strand
ACCGGGAAAGCCACGGCCGCGACCTGCTTGCCGCGATCGAGGCCGGAAACCTCCCGCGCTGGACGCTGATGATCCAGGTCATGACCGAGGCGCAAGCGAGGACGCATCGCCACAATCCGTTCGACCTCACCAAGGTCTGGCCAAAAGCAGAATATCCGCTGATCGAGGTGGGAGTTCTGGAACTCGACCGCGCCCCCGACAATTACTTCGCCGAGGTGGAACAGGCCGCCTTCTCGCCCGCCAATGTCGTACCTGGAATCTCGTTTTCACCCGACCGCATGTTGCAAGCGCGCCTGTTCTCGTATGGCGACGCGCAGCGCTACCGGCTCGGGGTCAACTTCAACCAGATTCCGGTCAATGCGCCACGTTGCCCGTTCCGCAGTTATCACCGCGACGGCGCGATGCGTACCGACGGCAACCTTGGCGGAATTGTCAGCTATCATCCGAATACCGGGCGCATTTGGGACAATCAGCCTGCTTATGCCGAACCGCATTTGCCGTTGGAGGGCGACGCCGGGCATCATGATCACCGCACCGACGATGATCACTGGGAGCAGCCGGGCAATCTGTTCCGCCTGATGACGCCGACGCAAAGGCAGGCTCTATTCGACAACACCGCTCGCGCGCTCGGCGATGCCTCGCGGCACATCCAGGATCGGCACGTCGCCAATTGTCGCCGCGCCGATCCGGCCTACGGCGACGGTGTGGCAACAGCCCTCGCCCGCCTGAGCTGACACATCGGGCCGAGTGCGGTCGTGCACGAGGCGGCCGGCCGCGTAGGTTGCCCGAACGCATCCCGCGCCGCCCAGCATCATCAGCACGAACAGCGCCTCTTCCAGCGTGTCGGCGAAACGCAGGCGCTCGCGCAGGAGGGGCGTGGCGGCGAGGTCGAGCACCGCGAAATCGGCGTCGTACCCCGGCGCGAGGCGACCGATCCGGTCGTCCATATACAGGGCTCGCGCCGAGCCGAGGGTTGCGAGGTAGAAGGCCCGATGGGCGGAAAGCGCCTCGCCCCGCAGGGCCGCGACCTTGTACGCCTCGCTCAGCGTCGCGAGCGGCGAGAAGCTGGTTCCGGCGCCGATATCCGACCCCAGCGCGGTGCGCACCGGATTGCCGGCGATCAGCGCCCGGCGGAGGTCGAACAGGCCGGAGCCGAGGAACAGGTTGGAGGTGGGGCAATGAACGACGGCGGCGCCCGCCCCGGCGAGACGATCCCATTCGCGGGGCGAAAGATGGATGGCATGGCCGAACAGGCTGCGCGGGCCCACCAGCCCTGCGCGATCATAGACATCGAGATAGTCCAGGGCGTCGGGGAACAGGGCGCGCACCCAATCCAGCTCCGCCAGGTTTTCGGAGAGATGGGTCTGCATGCACACACCATCGGCCTCGGCGAACAACGCGCCGGCCGCCTCAAGCTGGGCCGGCGTGCTGGTCGGCGCGAAGCGCGGGGTGACGGCGTAGAACAGCCGGTCATGGCCATGCCAGCGGTCGATCAGGCGCTTCGAGTCGTCGTACCCGCGCTGTGCGGTGTCGCGCAGCGGCTCGGGGGCGTTGCGGTCCATCAGGACCTTGCCGGCGCCGGCGCGCAGGCCGAGTCTGGCCGCCTCCTCGAAATAGGCGTCGACCGAGCCGGGATGAACCGTGCAGTAGGACAGCGTGGTGGTTACACCGGCGGCAAGCTCCTGCGCGAAGAAGAACCGGGCCATGGCGCGGGCAAAATCCGGATCGGCATAGCGCTGCTCGACGGGGAAGACATAGGTCTCCAGCCAGTCGAGCAGTTGCTTGCCATAGGCGCCGATCATCGGCGCCTGCGCGTAATGGACATGGGCGTCGATGAAGCCGGGCATCAGCAGAGCATCGCGATACTCATGCAGTTCGACGCCCGGAGGCACGAGATCGGCGGCGAATGGACCGGCATGAGTGATCCGCCCATCCTCGACCAGGATCAGCCCGTCGCTCTCATGCCGCACGCAGGCTGCGGGATCTGACTCGAACGGGTTGCCATCGTAGCCGAGTAGCGGAGCGCGGATGGCGAGGCGGCCGGAGCGGGGCGGGATCATCATGTGGCGTCCTTACGCGCTGGGCACAGCACCCGCCGGGATCGGCGCCGTGCGCGGGCTGGTGGCGAGGAGATAGACGATCGCGGCGACGAACGCGCCGATGAAGAAGGAAATGTCGCCGAATTCCGGATGATCGGCCGCGAAGGCGCCGACGAAGACCGGGTACTGGTTCCAGAACGGCACGCTGCAGACGACGCCGGCCAGCCAGGAGAGGAAGCCGACCGTCGTCACGTCGATCGATGCCAAGCGCGAGACGCGCGGGCGGAGATGACCGATCGCCATCACCGGGAAGCGCGGGAAGATCACGTAGCCGAGGAAGAAGAGCAGGAGTTCGTAGTTCTTGTAGAAATGCCGGTAGGCGAGCAGCGAGATGATCAGCCCGACACCGCCCGTGAGCAGGGCGGCCTGCCATTGCTTCATCCGGATTCCCGAAGCGAGGGCCGAGAGGCTGGCGGAATATATGTTCAGCACGTTCGGGCTGATCGTGCCGACGACGATGGCGACGATCAGTGGAACACGGAACCAGCCGGGCAGCCAGGACGAGAACAGGTCCGCCGGGCTGTTCAGCGCGACGGTGCCGCCGATGACAGCTCCGACCACCTCGAGCCAGGTTGACGAGATGAAGCAGCCGAGGAAGGCGTTCCAGAAGACGCCGCGCTTGATCGCTTCCCGGTTGTGCCGGAAACACATGTAGCGCGAATAGTCGCCCGAATAGAGGATCCAGCCGCCAAGCCAGGAAAGCATGATCGAGACGGTGAGCAGGATTGCGCCGGAACGACCTCCGACTTCCGCGAGCTTCTTCGGATCGGCGACCGGCAGATGCGGGATATGAGCGAGGGTCAACACCGTCAGGATCGCGAAGACGGCGCCGAGGAACCAGAAGAAGACCTTTTCCGCCTTGATGATGAAGTCATGCCCGACGATCGCGATCAGCACCTGGATGATCGTGAGGCCGACGATGCCGGTAACCAGGCTGGCGCCGAGCACGCGATGGACGAAATAAGCGCCGATCACCGTGTTGATCGCGAACCATGAAAAGCCGTTGAGAAAGTTCAGGAACGAAAGCACCCGATTGCCGAACCGCCCGAACCAGCGCTCGCACAGGATCATCATCGGCAGGCCGTAATCGACGCCATAGGTCGAGAAGAGGCCGAGCAGCAGGCAACCCAGAATGTTGGCGCCGACGATCGCAACGACCGCGTCGGGCACCGAGAGGCCGAATACGCCGGTTGCGATCGCCCCGGTGGTGATGGTGGCGAATTCGACGTTCACCGCCATCCAGAGCCCGAAGAGATGCGAGGGCTTGCCATAGGCTTCCTCCGGAGTGACCTGGGCGATGCCCTTGGATTCGACCGAGAAGCCCGATTTCGTATCGCCCGCTTTCTGGGCCTGGTTTGTCATGACGTCCTCCT
>JAJZFF010000568.1 GCA_021805485.1 Pseudomonadota bacterium | reverse complement strand
GAGCAGCGCCTGCAGTCTGCGCCGGCCAGTGCCTTCGGCATCGACGTGGAAGCTGCGCCCGCCCATGGTTTCGGTGCGCTGCTTCGGATCGCCCTCGCCGATGAGCGTCCCCTCGTGCATCAGCAGCACCGACCGGCAGCGCTCCGCTTCGTCGAGATAGGCGGTGCTGAGCAGCACCGTCATGCCCTCGGTCCGCGTCAGCGTATCGATGATCTGCCAGAGCTCGCGCCGGGACACCGGATCGACGCCGACGGTGGGCTCGTCGAGCAGCAGCAGCGCGGGCGCGCGCACCAGCGTGCAGGCAAGGCCGAGTTTCTGCTTCATGCCGCCGGAAAGCTTGCCCGCGAGACGCGCCGTGAAGGGGGCGAGGCCGGTCATGTGCAGAAGCTCTGCGTAGCGCGCCTGGCGCTCGGCCGGATCGACATCGTGCAGATCCGCGTAGAGGTCGAGATTCTCACGGACCGTGAGATCCTCGTAGAGACCGAAACGTTGCGGCATGTAGCCGATGGCGCCCTGCACCGCGAGCGGGTCGGAACGGACATCGATGCCGAGGACGGTGATGCGCCCGGAATCGGGCCTGAGCAGGCCGGCGATGAGGCGCATCAGCGTCGTCTTGCCGGCGCCGTCCGGCCCGATCAGCCCGGTGACGCCGCCCCGCTGCACCGTTGCGGTGAGTGCCTTGAGCGCGGGGACCTCGCGGCCGCGCTCGCGGAATCGCTTGACGACAGACCTGATCGCGATCGCCGCGGCGTCAGTCTCAGGGTTTCGGGCCATCGCCTGGACCCGGTTGAGCCGAGGCACAGCCGTGCGCGTCGTCTTCGGGCGGCGGGGCCAGATCGATCGTCACCGTCGCCGGCATCCCCAGGCGCAGTTCGTTGTGCGCGTCGCAGGCGAAGATGCGAGCCTGATAGACCAGGCGCGTGCGCAGTTCGGGTGTTTCGATGCTCTTGGGCGTGAATTCCGCCGTCGGCGAGATGTAGCCGACCCAACCGTCATAGGTCTTGCCGGGGAAACTGTCGGCGGTGATGCGCGCGCGCATGCCGAGCGCGACGCGGCCGAGATCGACTTCGCTGAGATAGGCGCGGATCCAGAGCGGGTCCGTGAGCGCGATGGTGTAGACCGGCGCCGTGGGCGAGGCCATGTCGCCCGGCTCGAGGATGCGCGCCTCGATCACGCCATCGGCGGGGGCGACGAGTTTCGCATCCCGCGCTTCATCCTCGGCGAGTCGTGTCGCCGCGGCGGCGGCTTCGGCGGCGGCGCGGCCGGCCTCGATATCCTCCGTGCGCGGTCCCTGAAGGGCGAGCAGGTAGGCTTGCTCGGCGGCGAGATAGGTGTGCTGGATGGACTGGGCCTGGCCCAGCACGTCGTCCCGGCGCTGCTGCATTTCCGCCCCGCTCGGGATCAGGCGGACGACGCGCTCATAGAGTTTCTGCTGCGCGTCATGCAGTGAGCGCTGCGCCAGCATGGTCTCCTGCGCCTGGCGGATCTCCTCGGGCCGGCTGCCGTTGAGCAGCCGCGCGAGGACCTGCTCGCTGCCTTCCTGTTGATGCCGGGCCTGCCCGAGCGCGTCGCGATAGCGCACATCGTCGATCTCGGCGAGCAACTGGCCCTTGCGCACGGCATCGCCTTCCTGGGCCAGCATGCGGGTGATCCGCCCGGTGGCGTAGAAGGCGGGCTGCATTTCGCGCAGGTCGACATCGCCGTAGAGCACGACCGCGTTGGACGGGGCCTTGCTCTCGCGCAAGAGAAAGTAGCCACCGCCGGCCGCCGCGAGGATGAGCAGAAACGCCGGGATGATCACACGCGCGAAACGCTTCACCTGCCCAGTCCTGCTCTGCCCTGCACTGCCTCAGCGAAGCTCGTGCACGGACGCCAGCATGAGAAGGCGCCTCCCGGGCCGCATTGATCCTGATCAATCGACAGGATCGCGCTGCGCATCCGGCCCGGCTTCGCCCATACGTTCCGGCGCGCGGGCCTGGCTTCCGACGCGCCGGCCCGTGCGATCAGACAGTCTTCTTCAGCGTCGGCGAGGCCTTGAAGCGCACGGTCTTGCCCGCCTTGACCTTGATCTGCTCGCCGGTACGCGGGTTGAGCCCCTTGCGCGCCTTGGTCTTGCGCACGATGAAGGTGCCGAAGCTGGGCAGCGTGAAGCGGCCGTTCTTCTTCAGCTCCTTGACGATCGCGTCCATCAGATCAGTGGCGGCACGATTGGCGGCGACGCCGGTGAGCTGCGCGGAATCACGAATGACCTGCGCGAGAAAGGCTTTCGACATGAGGTCTCCTGCGTTGGCCCGGCACGAACTGTTCGCGGCCGGATGGGTCGAATACCGACGAATCGCGGCTGTTCAAGAAACCGCTTGAGGCTTATGCGGGGTTTCAGACGCGGTCTGCAAGATTTTCCAGCACTGAAACGTCCACCGCCGCAACGATCCCGCCGTGCGCCCTTTCGCAAGGCCCGTGGAATGGCCGCAAACCCATGGAGACGCTATCGGATTTCGCCCCTGTGCGGCCCCTTGGGGAAACGAGGCCGCGGCCGCGGCGCGGAAGCTATGGTGCCCAGGGGCGGAATCGAACCACCGACACTGCGATTTTCAGTCGCATGCTCTACCAACTGAGCTACCTGGGCGACCGGGCAGCGAATAGCCCAAGGCGCGATTGCGATCAACCCGTGCGCTCACGGCCGCTCGAGCTGCCAGGCCGTCGCCGCCAGCGTCGGATCCGAGCGCACGACGAGGCTCGCGCCCGTCCGCCGCGTCAGGTCCGGCAGGGCGAAAGGGTCGGCCTGCAGCGCGGAGATCACCGCAGGCGCGGCGCGTAGCGCCAAGCGGCCGGGCTCCGCCGCGGCCGCGCGCAGCGCTGCCAGTCCGGCGGCGTGCGGGCCGGTCATGAGTTCGTGGAGCGGCGGATGGACGCGCGGGCGCAGGATTTCAGCCAGGCCGAGCGCGGTGAAGCCGAGCAGCCGTGGGCGCAGCGGGTCGTCCGCCAGCGCCGCCGCCAGCACCGGGCCGAGGCTCGCCCGGCGCTTCGCCGCCATGCCGGCGAAATCGATCAGGATCGCGCCGGAGAGGTTGCGCAGCCGGATCTGGCGGGCGAGGGCCGGCAGCAGCCCGCGATTGAGCGCCGCCTGGGCCACGCCCTTACCCGCACCGGCGGCACTCGCCCGCCCGGAGTCGATGTCGATCGCCACCAGCGCCGGCGTCGGATGGATATGGGCGATGGCCCCGCCAGGCAGCACGGCGGTCGGCTCCGCCAGCGACGCGACGGCGCCGGCGATGGCGTCATCGAAGGCCGGGCGGGCGAGGCGGGCGCGGGCGCCGAGTGTCCCGCGCAGGGTGGCGAGCAGCGCCGGCTCATCGACCAGCACCGGCGCGTCGGGCCAGGCGGCGGCGAGGCGTTCGAACGGATCGGGTCCCGCCAGCAGGCACTGCTCCGGCCCCGCTGCCGCCGTGGCCAGCGCCGCCTCGGTCTCTGTCAGC
>JAJZFF010000459.1 GCA_021805485.1 Pseudomonadota bacterium | reverse complement strand
CGCGGCGAGAAACGGGTCGAGCGCCAGCTGGTCGAAGGCCAACCGTGCGACCAGCGCCGGTTCGCGCGTCAGGCTCAGCATGCCGGTCACCCGCGTCGCATCGAGGCTGCCGTCAAGGTCGCTCAAAGTCAGCCCGTCGCGCGTGAAGCCGAACCTGAATCCGAGACGCGCGCCGTGCCAGACGGTGTCCGGCAGCGCGCGCGCCAGCTCCGGATCAAGCCAGCGTAGCGTCGCGTGCAGATCAGGCGCGGCCAGCTTCGCCGAGCCGCGCAGCGCGCCGGAGGCCGCGAGATGCGCGCTGCCCTGGATGGTCGCTTCGCCAGGCAGGATGGCGCTCGCCGAACGCACGGTGAGCCCGTCGCCGGTGACGTCGAAGGCGGCGCGCAGCCGGCGCAGCGCGCCGCCGCGCAGTGTCGCCGCCTCGGCCGAGAGATCGAGCCCGACCGGGAAGGGCAGCGCCGAGCCCCCGCCCAACGCCTGGAGCCAGGCGTCGAGATCGAGCCGGCTTGCGGCGAGGGCGAGGTCCAGCCGCAGCGCCGGCGTGAGCCGCAGCGCCACCGCCCCTTGCCCGGGCACGCCACCGATGGACAGCGCCAGCGCGTCCGCTGCGGCGAGGCCGGACGCGAAGGTCAGCCGCCCCTCGGCCTCGAACGGTACCGCGGGACCCGGCAGGAGCGTCGCGAAGGAGGATGCCGTGAGGCGGACCTGCCCCGCGAACTCGCCCTCCGCGTCGATCTGCCCGGAGAGGCGGGCGCTCATGCCGCCATCGTCGGCGACCGTCACGGTCAGGCCGGCCGAGCCGTCCGCACCCGCGTCCGTCAAGCGGGCGGTGAGGTGCAGGCGGCGGCCGAAGAGCAGCGCGGTGCCTTCGGCGTCGAAGCCGCCCGCCGCCCCGCCGGCGGTCAGCATCAGATCGATCCTGTCGACCGCCAACCGACCGATCTCGAGCGTGCCGCCCGCGAGTCGCAGCCGCAGCCCCTCGCCCGTCGAAGGCGGCGCGCGCGGCAGGGTGGCGGCGGGCAGCGGCCAGGGCAGGCGGAGGCGCGGTTCAGCGAGCACGATCTCGCGCGGCTCCAGCCGGCCGGCGAACAGGGGCAGCAGCGCCACGCGCAGCCGGATCGAGCCGGCCACGACCGCGGCGTCGCCCTCCCCGATCCGGACATCGGCGGCGATCAGCTCGGGCTCGGGCAGCACGCTGAGCCTGACCTCGCCGCCGATGCCGACGGGACGCCCGAGTGCTGCCGAGACGAACCCCTCGATCGGGCGTCGATACCGGCTCCAGTCGAGCTCGCCCGGAACGATCCAGGCGCCGGCTGCGGCCAGTACGGCAAGCAGGGCGGCGAGAACGCCGAGGACGCGCAGCGCGCGCACCTCAGACCGGGCCGTAGCCGCCGCCGCCGGGCGTGGCGATGGCGAACACGTCTCCCGGCGCCAGCTCGGCGCTGTCCGTGCCGGAGAGAAGGAGCCGGGTGCCGTCGGCGCGCTCCACCCATTGCTCGCCGGCCGCGCCCGCTTCGCCGCCGGCGAGGCCGAAGGGTGGCACGGCGCGCCGTGAGGCGACGATGACCGCGGTCATCGGTTCGAGAAACCGCAGACGCCGCAGCGCGCCGTCGCCGCCGCGATGACACCCGCGCCCGCCCGAGCCGCGACGGATGCGGAATTCCTCGAGCCGCACCGGATAGCGCAGTTCGAGCACCTCCGGATCGGTCATGCGGGTGTTGGTCATGTGCGTCTGCACCGCCGAAGTCCCGTCGAAATCCGGCCCAGCGCCGGTGCCGCCGCAGATGGTCTCGTAATATTGATAGGTCGCGTTGCCGAAGAGGAAGTTGTTCATCGTCGCCTGGCTGCAGGCGATCGTGCCGAGGGCGCCGAACAAGGCGTTGCAGGTCGCCTGCGAAACCTCGGTATTGCCCGCGACGACGGCCGCGCCCGGTTCGGGAGCGAGGAAGCTGCCCGGCGGAATGATCAGCCGGATCGGCTTGAGACAGCCGTCGTTCAAGGGGATCTCGTCGCCCACCAGGCAGCGGAACACATAGAGCACGGCGGCGCGCGTCACCGCCGGCGGAGCGTTGAAGTTGTTATCCCGATGCTGCGCCCCGGTACCGGTGAAATCGACCGTCGCGGTGCGGACGGCGTGATCGACGGTGATCGCGACCTGCAGCGGGGCGCCGCTGTCCATGCGGTAGGTGAAGCGGCCGGATCCGATGCGGTCGATGACGCGACGCACGCTCTCCTCGGCATTGTCCATCACGTGCCGCATATAGGCCGCGACGACATCCCAGCCGTAGTGCGCCATCACGCGATGCAGTTCCTGCACGCCCTTGGCGTTGGCGGCGATCTGCGCCTTGATGTCGGCGACGTTCACGTCCGGACTGCGCGCGGGATAGCGTGCGCCCGCGAGCACGGCGCGGAACTCGGCTTCGCGGAAATATCCGCCATCGACGAGGAGAAAATCGTCGATGACGACGCCCTCTTCCTCCAGCGTGCGCGAGGCCGGCGGCGTCGAGCCGGGCGTGATGCCGCCGACATCGACATGGTGTCCACGCGAGCCGACGAAGAAGCGGATGCTCTCACCGGGCTCGTCGAAAACGGGCGTGATCACGGTGATGTCCGGCAGATGCGTGCCGCCGTTGAACGGGTTGTTCAGCGCCACGACATCGCCCGGCTTCAGCGTCGCGCGCCGTCGCGCCAGCACCGTGCGCACGCTCTCGCCCATGGCGCCGAGATGCACCGGGATGTGCCGGGCATTGGCGACCAGGGCGCCCTCGGCATCGAAGATCGCGCAGGAGAAATCGAGCCGCTCCTTGATGTTGACCGAGAGCGCGGTGTTCTGCAGCACCGCGCCCGTCTGCTCGGCGACGTTCATGAACAGGTTGTTGAACAGCTCGAGCAGCACCGGATCGGCCCGCTCGGCGCCGGCCGCGACGCGGCGGACGAGTGGCACCATGCGGCGCAGCGTGAGATGGTCGTGGGCGCTGACCTCGGCGCGCCAGCCGGGCTCGACGATGGTCGTGGCGTTGGCCTCGCGGATCAGCGCCGGGCCTTCGATGACGTCACCGGCGAGCAGTGCGCCGCGGTCGAACACCGGCGCGACATGCTCGGCGCCGCCGCTCCACATCACGACGCGGTCGATGGTGTGCGGCGTTCCGCTCAAGCGCGGGCTCAGCGTGGTTTCGGCAACGGGGTCACCCGCCGCCGTCGCCTCCACCGCCACGGCTTCGACGACAAGGCCGCGCTCGGGCATGATGAAGCCGAAACGGCTGCGGTGCGCGTCGGTGAACGCTTCCCGCGCCGATTTGAGGTCGCCGAGCGGCACGATCAACGCCGCGTCGGTGCCGGCATAGCGTAGATGCAGCAGGCGGCTGACGCGGATGCGTCCGGGCTCGGCGTCCTGGGCCAGCAGCTCCTCGCGCGCCTGGGCCGCGAGGCGCGCGGCCAGGGCTTCGAGTGCCGGCATCGCCGCGGGCTCCAGCGGGATCTCCACCGCCTGTTCCCGCATGACGCTCTGGTCCGCCAGCCCCATGCCGTAGGCAGAGAGCACGCCGGCGAAAGGATGGATGAACACCGTCTCCATGCCGATCTCGTCGGCGACCATGCAGGCATGCTGGCCGCCGGCGCCGCCGAAGCAGACGAGGGCGAAGCGGGTGGCGTCGTGCCCCTTCTGCACCGAAACCTGCTTGATCGCATTGGCCATGTTGGCCACGGCGACGCGCAGGAACCCTTCGGCGACGTCGCGCGGGTCCTGCGCCCTGCCGGTCGCGGTCTCGATCTCCGCCGCGAGGGCCGCGAATTTCTCCTCGACGACCGCGGCATCGAGCGGCGCGTCGCCGCGCGGGCCGAAAATTGCCGGGAAGTGGCGCGGCTGCAATTTGCCGACGCGCACATTGGCGTCGGTGACGGTGAGCGGACCCCCGCGCCGGTAGCAGGCCGGGCCCGGCACGGCGCCGGCGGAATCCGGTCCGGCGCGGAAGCGGGCGCCGTCGAAATGCAGGATCGAACCGCCGCCGGCGGCGACGGTGTTGATCGCCATCATCGGCGCGCGCAGCCTGACCCCGGCAACCTCGGTTTCGAATGCGCGTTCGAAGGCGCCGGCATAGAGGGCGACATCGGTCGAGGTGCCGCCCATGTCGAAGCCGATGATGCGCTCGAGCCCGGCGGTCGCCGCCGTGCGCACGGCGCCGACGATGCCGCCGGCCGGGCCGGACAGGATCGCGTCCTTGCCCTGGAAGCGCCGCGCCTCGGCCAGCCCGCCGTTGGACTGCATGAAATAGAGCTTCACGCCGTCGAGCTCGGCGGCCACCTGCTCGACATAGCGGCGCAGGATCGGCGAGAGATAGGCATCGACGACGGTGGTGTCGGCGCGTGGGATCAGCCGCAGCAGCGGGCTCACCGCGTGGCTGGCCGAGACCTGCGCAAAACCGGCCTCGCGCGCGAGTTCGGCCAGGCGCTGCTCGTAGGCGGGATATTTCCAGGCATGCATCAGGGCAATGGCGCAGGCGGCGAGCCCTTGCGCGCGCGCCACAGCGAAGAGCGCCCTCGCGCCCGCCTCGTCGAGCGGTTCGATCTCGGCGCCATGGACATCGACGCGCCCGCCGATCTCCACGACCGACTCGTAAAGCATCGAGGGCAGCGTGATGGCGAGGTCGAACAGGCGCGGGCGGGTCTGGTTGCCGATGCGCAGGGCGTCGGCGAAGCCGCGATTGACGACGAGCAGGGTGCGTTCACCCTTGCGCTCGAGCAGGGCATTGGTGGCCACGGTGGTACCCATCTTCACCGCCTCGACGAGCCCGGGCGGGATCGGCGCGTCCAGCGCCAGGCCGAGCATGGTCCGGATGCCGGCGATCGCCGCGTCGCGGTAGCGGCCGGGATTCTCGGACAGCAGCTTGCCGGTGTGGAGGGCGCCGGCCGGATCGCGGGCGACGATGTCGGTGAAGGTGCCGCCGCGGTCGATCCAGAACTGCCAGCCCGCCATGCCGCCCCGCCTTTCGTTGCCCGTTGAGTGCCGCGATTTGAGTGCCGCGATCACGCGCGAGGATGGCGGCGGCGTTTTGCCGCCGTCAACGCTCACGTGGTAAAGCCTGTCGCATGAGCTATTGGGGCAAGATCATCGGCGGCATGGCGGGCTTCGCCATGGGGGGGCCGTTCGGCGCGGTGGTCGGCGCGGCGCTGGGCCACGCGGCGGATACGGGGATGCTGCCCAACGCGGGTTTCTCCGGCGGATCGGCCTTCGGTCCCGCCCGCCTCGCCGCGCTGCTGGGACAGCGCGAGCAGCTTTTCGCCATCGCCATCGTCGTGCTCGCGGCCAAGCTCGCCAAGTGCGATGGGCCGGTCAGCCGCGCGGAGATCGACGCATTCAAGCGCTATTTCCGTATCCCCGCCGGATCGGTGCGCGATGTCGGCCGGCTGTTCGACCAGGCGCGCGACAGTTCCGAGGGGTTCGAGGAGTATGCGGACCGGCTCGGCGCCGCCTTCTCCGATAACCCAGGCGTTCTGGAAGACGTCCTCGCGGCGCTGTTCGCCATCGCCCGCGCGGACCGGCCGCTGACCCGCGGGGAGGAGGCGTTCCTGGCCCGGGTGCATCGCGGCTTCGGTCTCGGCTTGGCGTCCTGGGAGCGCGCGCGGGGCGGCAATGCGCGCCCGACCGGAGCAGATGCCGAGGATGCCTACGCGGTGCTCGGCCTGACCCGCTCGGCCAGCGACGAGGAGGTCCATCAGACCTGGCGGCGGCTGATGCGCGAGAACCATCCCGACAGCCTCGCCGCGCGCGGCGTGCCGCCGGCCTTCGTCGCCAGCGCCACCGAGAAGGTGGCGCGCATCAATGCCGCCTGGGACCGGATCAAGCGCGAGCGGGGCTTGTGAACCTCCTCACCCGCGCGCTGCCGAGCCCGAACCAGGACGAGCGGCCGGCCGGCGCGGCGATCGACATGATCGTGCTGCACTATACCGGGATGCAGAGCGCCCAAGCGGCGCTGGATCGATTGCGCGACCCGGAGGCGCGGGTTTCGGCGCACTATGTCGTCGGCGAGGACGGCGAGGTCTGGCAGATGGTGCCGGAGGAGCGGCGCGCCTGGCATGCCGGCATCTCCCATTGGCGGGGTCGGACGGACCTGAACGCGTATTCGATCGGCATCGAACTGGTCAATCCCGGCCATGAATGGGGCTATCGGCCCTTCCCCGTGCTGCAGGTCGCCGCTCTCTGCGATCTCTGTCTCGGCATCCTTGCCCGCCACGCCATCCCGGCGCGCAACATCGTCGGGCACAGCGACATTGCCCCGGACCGCAAGCAGGATCCGGGCGAATTGTTCGACTGGGAGCAGTTGGCGATGAATGGCGTCGGCCTGTGGCCCGAGGAGGTGCCGGACCTCGGCATCGGCTCCGCGGTGCGCGACGCCGCCGGACTTGCCCCGGTGCGCGCGGCGTTGTCCACCATCGGCTACCGCGTTGCCCCCGAAGGCGGCCGGGATCCGGCGCTGGCGCAGGTGCTGCGCGCGTTCCAGCGCCATTGGCGGCCCGAAGCCGTGACCGGGCAGGCCGACGCCGGCACACTGGTGCGGCTCGCCGCGGTGGCACGGCTCTGCGGGAGTTGACCATTGGAGCGGACGGACGCATGTCTCCGTCGCCAGACGGCCGGACGGCCGCCGTTGCGCCCCCGAACGGGGTGGCGGGCGGAGGAAAGTCCGGGCTCCACGGGAATGCGGTGCCGGCTAACGGCCGGCGGGGGCGACCCCAGGGACAGTGCCACAGAGAACAGACCGCCCGCGCAAGGTTTCGGCCCCCAAGGCCGTAGCCCCGCGGGCAAGGGTGAAACGGTGCGGCAAGAGCGCACCGCGTCGGCGGCAACGTCGGCGGCACGGTAAACCCCACCGGGAGCAAGACCGAATAGGGGCGGCCGGCGGCATCCCGCGAGGGGTGTGACGCGAGGGCATTCCCGCCCTGCCGCCCGGGTTGGTCGCGTCAGGCGCGCCGCGAGGCGCGTCGCAGAGGAATGGCCGTCTCGCACCGCGAGGTGCGGACAGAACCCGGCTTACAGGCCGTCTGGCGCCTTCCCCAATTCGCCGCGGTTTGGGCGATCGGCCCTCCATGAGAACGAAACGCGAATATTTGGTTAATACATCAGTCTTCCAGTTGCATCTTTGCTGCGTCCTTTAACCTACTGACGAATAGCCCAGGCTTTTCTCCCGCACACCGCTTCGGCGACGCAAATCCCTTTGACGCCCATATCGGCCCATGATATTCCATGAAACCCCAAGAGGCGGCGCGAGAGCCCGCCACGGAACGGGCGGCCGCCCCGGCAGGGGCGCGGCCTCGGGGTTGGCGAAATCGGATGCCGCAGCGGCGCGGCGCGATGGCGGGAGGTCGGCAAGCCCGGTCGATGACCCAGTTCTGGGGCACACATCAGAACCGGCGCGACGCCAAAGGGCGGGTCTCCGTGCCGGCGCAGTTCCGCGCCGCGCTGCGCGCCCTCGGCGAGGGCGAGGCGACGCTGGTCCTGCGTCCTTCGCACAAGCACAGTTGCATCGAGGCGTGGCCGCAGAGTCTGTTCCAGGAACTGGAGACGCCGCTCGCGCGGCTCGACCAGTTCAGCGATCCGCACGACGATCTCGCGCTCACGCTCTACGCCGATGCCTATCCGGTGGAGCCGGACAAGGAAGGGCGCATCATCCTGCCCGAATCGCTTGCTGCCTTCGCCGGACTCGGCGAGACGGTGGTGTTCATGGGACTAGGGCGAACCTTCCAGATCTGGGAGCCGGCAGCCGCTGAGCAGCGGCGGGCCGAAGCCCGTGTCCGCGCCCGGGAACTTACGCTCGCGGGCACCGGGGTAAGCCCTGGGGCCGGGATGGGGATGGGCAACGGGACCGGCCCGGCCGGCGGCAAGGCATGAGCTCCCACCGGCCCGTCCTGCTGGAGCCAGCCGTGGCGCTGCTCGCCCCGCGCGACGGCGGCCGCTATCTCGACGCCACTTTCGGCGGCGGCGGCTATGCCGAGGCGATCCTGGCACGCGCGCACTGCACCCTGTTCGCCATCGATCGCGATCCCGCCGCGATCGCCCGCGGCGCCGCGCTCGCCGCGCGCTTCCCGGGACGGCTGCATCTGCTGGAGGGACGGTTCGGCGACATGCTCGCCCTGCTCGAAGCCGCCGGCGTCTCTCGGCTCGACGGCGTGGTGATGGATCTCGGCGTTTCCTCGTTTCAGCTCGACGATCCGGCCCGTGGCTTCTCGTTCCGGGCCGATGGTCCGCTCGACATGCGCATGGGCACCGACGGGGCGACCGCGGCGACGCTGGTGAACCGGCTACCCGAACGCGAGCTCGCCGATCTGCTGTTCGAACTCGGCGAGGAGCATCATGCGCGCCGCGTCGCCCGCGCCATCGTCGCCGCCCGCGTGCAGGCGCCGATCGAAACCACCGGCCGGCTCGCCAGCATCATCCGCGCCGTGGTGCCCCGCGACGTCTCCGGCATCGACCCGGCGACGCGCTGCTTCCAGGCGCTGCGCCTCAAGGTCAATGACGAGCTGGGCGAGATCGAGCGCGGCCTCGCCCAGGCAGCGTCTCTGCTCGGCCCGGGCGGGCGGCTCGTCGTCGTCTCCTTCCACTCGCTGGAGGACCGGCTCGTGAAGCGCTTCATGGCGCGGGCCTGTGGCCGCGCCGGCGCGCCCTCGCGGCATGACCCGGCCTCGCTCGCCGCGGCTCCGCCGCCATCGTTCCGGCTGCTGACCGCCCAGGCGCTGCGGCCGGACGTGGCCGAGATCGCCGCCAATCCCCGCGCGCGCAGCGCCCGGCTGCGCGCGATCGAGCACCGAAGCTCGGAAATCTCCGTGGAGGCGGCGCCATGATCCGCCCGTTCACCTTGCTCTGCCTGCTGCTCGCCGCCGGCTCCGGCGTCTATCTCTATCAGGTGAAGCAGCGCACGCGGCTGCTGGACCGGCAGATCCTGCAGGTGGTCCGGCAGGACGAGACCGCGCGCCAGCGGATCGGCATCCTCAAGGCCGAGTGGATGCTCCTCAACCAGCCGGACCGCCTGGCCGATCTCGCCGAGCGGTACCTGGCGCTGAAGCCGGTGGCGCCGACCCAGTTCGTCACCGAGGCCGATCTGGACCGCCGCCTCGCGGCCCTGCCCGAGCCCGTCGCCGCTGTCGCCAATGTTGCCGCGACCGACATGGCTCGACCCACCATGGAAGCGGCGGCTTCGCCGGTGCTGCTGGCAACCGCACCCGTCGCGCCGGTGCGATCGTCGGCCACGGCCGCGAAGCCACATGCGGCGGTGGCGAGCGCTGACCGGCGCGGCCCGAGCCAGCGGGACACGCAGCGGCGAGCCGATGTCAGCGCCGATACGGCGCCGGCGCTCCGCGGCGTTCCACTGCCCCTGGCCGCGCCTCTCGCTGCTCCCTTGGCCACCTCGCGTCCCGTCGGCGCTTCGGTGCTGCGCACCGCCGCCACGCAACCGACGGCGCCATCCCCGGTGACGGTCCGCATCGGACGCGGCATGGCGACGATCGTGCCGCCGGCGCCGGCGCCGTCCGCAGGCTCGGCGCTCGGCATGGCGGCCGCGACCCTGCCGCCGCCGACGCCGCTGGCCCCGGCGCGCACGCCATGACCGACGAGCCCGGGCCGAGCCCGCCCGACCCCGTCGCACCGCCGCCCTATAGCGCGCCTGCGCGCAGCTTCGGCGCCCCGCGCGAGGCTGGGGTGCCGCGCATGGAGACGGTGCGCGTCACGGTCCCGGACCTCGCGCGGCGAGAGGCGATGGCCCGCACCCGCCGGCGGCTGGTCGTTGCCGCGTGGGCCTTTGCCGGGCTGTTTCTCGCCGTGGCCGGCAAACTGACGGTCGCGACCGTGGTGGCGCCGCTCAAGCCGAAGCTGCCCGAACAGGTGCGCGTGCCGGAGCCGGATCGCGCCGAACCGTCCGGTCCGCGCGTGGAGCGGGCGATGATCGTCGACCGCAACAACCAGATTCTCGCCGTCTCGCTGCCAACCGCCGAGCTCTACGCCAACCCGCGCGAGATGATCGACCCGGCCGAGGCCGCACATCGGATCAAGCAGGCCGTGCCGCGGCTCGACGAGGAGGAGATGCGCGCGCGGCTCTCGGCCGCCAAGGCCTTCGTCTATCTCGCCCGCCGCCTGTCCCCGCGTGAACAGCTGGCGATCAATGGCCTCGGCATCCCGGGCATCTATTTCCAGCCGTCCGAACGCCGGCACTACCCGCTCGGCCGCGTTGCCGCGCAGGTGCTCGGCGGCGTCGACGTCGATGAGCATGGCGTGGCCGGGGTCGAACGGTTCTTCGATTCCCGCCTGGCCGGCGGCGCCGAACCCCTGCGCCTGTCGCTCGATATCCGAGTCCAGGCCGTGGTCCGCGAGGAACTCGCGGCCGCGATGGCCGAGTTCCAGGCCATCGGCGCCTGCGGCATCGTCATGGACGTGCGCACGGGCGAGGTGCTGGCGATGGTCAGCCTGCCCGACTATGACGCCAACGCGTTCGGCGCGACGCCAGCGGAGGACCGCTTCAACCGCGCCGTCACCGGCATGTACGAGCCCGGCAGCACCTTCAAGCTGCAGACCGCCGCGATGGCGCTCGACGCCGGCGCTGTGCATATCTGGGACCAGTTCGACGCCGCCCATCCGATCCATATCGGACGCTTCACGATCACCGATTTCGAAGGCAAGCACCGCTTTCTCTATCTGCCGGAGGTGCTGGCCTATTCCTCCAATCTCGGTGCCGCGCATATCGCGCTCGCGGCGGGCGCCGAGCGCCAGCGCGCATGGCTCGGCACCATGGGCATGTTCCGCCGCATCGGCATCGAACTCCCGGAGGCGGGCCTGCCGCTCGCGCCGCCGGCCTCGAACTGGAAGGAAGCGGCGACGATGACGATTGGCTTCGGCCACGGCATCGCCGTCTCGCCCCTGCATGTCGTGCGCGGGACCGCAGCGATCGCCAATGGCGGGCTCGTCGTCACCCCGACGCTGCTCGCGCGCACCGACGGCGCGCCGATCGAATCGGTGCGGGTGATGCAGCCGGCGACGTCGGACCTGATGCGCAAGCTGATGCGCCTCGTCGTCACCGAGGGCTACGGAAAGAAGGCCGAGGTGGCGGGATATTTCGTCGGCGGCAAGACGGGAACGGCCGAGAAGGTCGGCGGCCATGGCTACAAGAAGCACGCCAATGTCAGCGCCTTCGTCAGTGTCTTCCCGATGAACACACCGCGTTACGCGGTCTACATGATGCTCGACGAGCCGCACGGCAATGCGTCCACAGGGTTCTTTTCCACCGCCGGCCAGGTTTCCGCCCCAGCCGCGGGCCGGGTGATCGCGCGGATCGGACCGATGCTCGGGCTGCTGCCCGAAACCGCAGAAGCGCCGACGATCGAGGCCTCGTTGGCGATCCCGCTGCAGCCGTCGCACCCCGGCGCCCGCGCGCCCGCCGGCCTCGCCGCCGCGCCCGAGCACCCGCACGAGACCGGGCACGAGAAGGCGCCGCGCCGTCTGCCACTCGTGCCCGCGACGCCGACGATGCCGCATGACGCGCGCCACGAGGCCACGCTCACGGCGCCGGTGGCACCGGCGGGCTACGCGGTGGCCACCGATGCGGCTCGCTGACATGATCGCCGCGCGACCCGCGATGGCCCCCACGTTGGCCGAGGCAGGGGCACGCCATGCCGGGCTCGACCTTGCCGGCATCACCGCCGATTCGCGGCGCGTCGGGCCAGGCTTCCTCTTCGCTGCCCTGCCCGGCGCGCATGCCGATGGCCGCACCTTCATCGCCGAGGCGGTCGCCCGCGGCGCGGCGGCGGTGCTGGCACCGGTGGGAACCGTCTGGCCGGAGGGCGTGCCGGCCCGGCCGGTCCTGGAGAGCACCGAGCCGCGCCGGAGCCTCGCGCACCTCGCCGCCGCCTTCGCCGGCCGCCAGCCACGTACGGTGGCCGCCGTGACCGGCACCAACGGCAAGACCAGCACCGTCTCGTTTCTGCGTCAGATCTGGACGCTGGCCGGGCATCGGGCGGCCAGCCTGGGCACGCTCGGGGTGGAAGCGCCGGGTTTCGCCGCCGGGGCGGGCCTGACCACACCGGATGCGGTGACCCTGGCCGAAACCCTCGCCGCATTGGCGCGTGCCGGCATCGAGCACGCGGCACTCGAGGCCTCCTCGCACGGGCTGGACCAGTTCCGCCTCGACGGCGTCACGCTGGCCGCCGGCGCCTTCACCAGCTTCTCGCGCGATCATCTCGACTACCACGCCGACATGGGCGCCTATCGCGCCGCCAAGCTGCGCCTGTTCGGCGAACTGCTTCCCGAAGGCGCGCCGGTGGTCGCGGTGGCGACGCTCGAACCGGCGACGCTGGTCGCGTTGCGCGCCATCGCCGAGCGCCGGCGGCTGCGGCTGACGCTCGTCGGCGAGGGCGGCGATGCCATCGGCCTGCTCCGCGTCGTGCCGGTCCCCGCCGGGCAGGTCCTGGAACTCGCCGTCGCGGGCCGCCGCCAGGAGATCATGCTGCCCCTGCCCGGCCGCTTCCAGGCCGACAATGCGCTGCTCGCGTGCGGGTTGGCGCTCGCGCTCGGCGGCTCCAACGTGCTCGCGTCGCTGCCGCATCTGCGCGGCGTGCGCGGGCGCATGGAGCTGGCCGCGCGCCTGGACAATGGCGCCGCGGTCTATGTCGACTACGCGCATACGCCCGATGCGCTGGAGCGCGTGCTGCTGGCTCTGCGGCCGCACTGCGCCGGCCGTCTCGTCGTGGTGTTCGGCGCCGGCGGCGACCGCGATCGCGGCAAGCGCCCGCTGATGGGCGCGGCAGCGGCGCGGCTGGCCGATGCGGCGATCGTCACCGACGACAATCCGCGCGGCGAGGACCCCGCCGCGATCCGCGCCGCGATCCTCGTCGCCTGCCCGGGCGCGCGCGAGATCGGCGACCGGGAGGCGGCGATCGCTGCCGGGCTGGCGCATCTCGGCCCCGGCGACGTGCTCGTCGTCGCCGGAAAAGGCCACGAGCAGGGCCAGATCATCGGCGGCCGGACCCTCGCGTTCGACGATGCCGCCGTGGTCCGGCGTCTGGCCGGCACGCCATGAGCGGGCTCTGGACCAGCGACGACCTCCGCGCTGCCACCGGCGGGCGGACCAGCGCCGAGTTCGCCGCCACCGGGGTCGCCATCGACACACGCGGCCTTGTGCCTGGCGACCTGTTCATTGCGCTGCACGGCGAGCGCCGCGACGGGCACGACTTCGTTGCCGAGGCCCTCGCCCGCGGCGCCGCCGGAGCGATGGTGGACCGCGTGCCGGATGGCTTCCCCACCGACGCGCCCCTCCTGCTCGTGCCGGATACGCTCGCCGCCCTCGCCGCGCTCGGCGCCTACGCCCGCGCACGCACCCGGGCTCGCGTGATCGCGGTCACCGGCAGCGTCGGCAAAACCACGACCAAGGAGATGCTGCGCATCATGCTGGCGGCGCAGGCGCGCGTGCACGCCGCGGAGGCCTCGTTCAACAATCAGATCGGCGTCCCGCTCACGCTCGCCCGTCTGCCGCTGGACGCAGCGGCGGCGGTGATCGAAATCGGCATGAACCATCCTGGCGAGATCGCCCCGCTCGCCCGCCTCGCGCGCCCTCATGTCGCGGTGATCACGGCGATCGCGCCCGCCCATATCGGGCAGATGGGCAGCCTGGAGGCGATCGCTGACGAGAAAGCGGCGATCCTGAGTGGCGTCGTGCCGAACGGCGCCGCCGTGCTGCCGGGCGATTCGCCGCTGCTGCCCCGCCTGGCCGCCGGACTCCCCATGGGGCTCCGCGTGCTGCGCTTCGGGACGGCAAAGGAGGCCGAGGCGCGGCTCGTCTCCTGCATCGAAGATCCGGCCGGCAGCCAGGTCGTCGCGACCATCGGCGGGCTGGAGTTCTCCTTTCGCCTCGCCGCCCCAGGCCGCCACATGGCGATGAATGCGCTCGCCGCACTGGCCGCGGTCGCCGCCGCCGGCTTCGATCCGGCCGCCGCGGCGGCGTCGCTGGCGGGGTTCGCCGCCCTGGCGGGACGCGGTGCGGCACGGCGGATCGCGCTCCCCGGCGGCGAGATGCTGCTGTTCGATGAGAGCTATAACGCCTCGCCCGCCTCGGTGCGCGCCGCCCTCGCCGTGCTCGGCCTGCAGCCCGCGCCCCGCCGCATCGCCGTGCTCGGCGACATGCGCGAACTCGGCGCCTTCGGCGAGGCTGCGCATGCAGGCCTTGCCGAGGATGTCCTCGCGGCCGCCGATCTCGTGTTCACGTGCGGGGAGCTGATGCGCCACTTGTACGATGCCCTGCCCGCCGGGCGGCGTGGCGCGCACGCGCCCGATGCCGCGGCGCTCGCCCCCCTCGTCGCCGCCGCGATCGCGCCCGGCGATGCGGTTCTGGTGAAGGGCAGCTACGCGAGCGCCATGCGCACGGTGGTCACGGCGCTGGGCCGGGAGGCCGGCTGATGT
>JAJZFF010000351.1 GCA_021805485.1 Pseudomonadota bacterium | reverse complement strand
TTAGCCCGCATATCGTCGGAACATCCGCACGGAGGCTACGCCGTGCGGGCCCACGTATGCCCCGCGCGCCAAGTGCCAACAGTCCGAACAGCGCCCCTCGATCACGACGGCGTGTCCAGGCCCCTCCCGCCGGACACGCTGGGCGCCCGAACTTGCGCGCTCCGGAGGGGTGCCCATACGGTGTCCATCGAGGACGTCGACGTTGCTGCGGCAAAGCGTGGTAGAGGCGGGTCCGCATCAGACCGGACTGTAAGGACACGTCGTCCGGCAGCGTCGGCGGCTGCGCGCTGCGTGAACGGGGATCAGGAGACCGTCGATGATCGACCATCTTTCGATCGGTGTGAGCGATCTGGCGGTCGCGGGCCGCTTCTACGACGCAGTTCTCGGGGCACTCGGCTATCGCTGCAGGCACGCCGGCAACGAGACCCGTGGCTATGGAGCGGATGACGCCGTCTTTTGGGTGGTGCGGGCGGAGCATCCCGTTACTCCCGATCACCGCTCAGGTCTCCATGTCTGCTTCGCCGCACCCGACCGCGACGCGGTCCGCGCCTTCCATGCCGTCGCTCTGGCCGCCGGCGGGACCGATAACGGTGCGCCAGGCCTCCGGCCCGAATATGGGCCGGACTACTTCGCGGCCTTCGTCATCGACCCGGACGGCTACCGTATCGAGGCCTATGCCGGCCCTCGCGGCTGAGGCGGCTTCGTCATGGGCAATGGTGTGACGCACCATGTCATCATTGATTGTGACCCGGGCACCGACGATGCGGTCGCGCTCTGGCTGGCGCTGGCATCACCGGAACTCTCCGTCGAGGCGATCACCGTAGCGGGGGGCAATGTCGGCCTCGAACAGACCCTGGGCAACGCGCGAGCGGTCGTCTCCCTGACCGGCGCTCGCGTCCCGGTGCACGCCGGAGCGGCGCGGCCATTGCTGGGCCGTTTCACCAGCGCTGCGCGGGTGCATGGGCAGGACGGGTTGAACGGCGTCTCGCTGCCGGCGGGCGGACCGCCGGCGCCGGGCCTTGCCGCCGACGCGATCCGCGCCCGGCTGCGCACGGCCACCATCCCGCTCACCCTGATTGGCATCGGCCCGGCCACCAATATCGCTCTCGCTTTGGCGACGGAACCAACGCTCGCCGCACGGATCGCGGAGATCGTGCTGATGAGCGGCGCGTGGGGCGAGGGAAACGCGACCCCGGCCGCCGAGTTCAATGCCTGGAGCGATCCCGAAGCGCTCGCCATCGTGCTGGCATGCGGCCGGCCGATCACCCTGGTCACGCTCGAACTCACGGCGCAGGCCTTGGTCACGCCCTCCCGCATCGCGACGCTGCGGAGGTGCGGCAGAAATGCCTGTCTGCGGGCGGCCTGCGATATCCTCGCCGCCGCACCGTCGCCGGCCCGCATGCATGGCGCGCCATTGCACGACCCGTGCGCGATCGCCTGGTTGCTGCGTCCCGACCTCTTCAGCGGGCGGGACTGCGCAGTGCGGATCGAGACCAGCGACGGAGAGGGGCGCGGGCGGACGCATATCGACCGGTGGCAATTGACGGGCCAGCCAGCCAATGCGCACGTCCTCGAGCGTCTCGACGCGGACGGTTTCTTCGACCTTCTCGGCCGGCGATTGGCCGCCTTGCCCTGAAAGCAGATTGCAACGCGGCAGGGCTTGACCCAAATCAATTACGCCTGCGAACGGCGTAGGTACTCTTCGCAACGTTCTGCATTTCGACAGCGTGCGCATACGCGCACCAGGAGGCATGCGATGACCAATGTTCCTGTCCAGAGCCGTTCCGCCGCCCCGGCAGCGACGAACCCAGCAGATCCGTGGCGGGTCCTGCGCGGCGAGATGGATCGCTTGTTCGATCGCTTCACGGCGGGTTTCGGCTTCGCGCCGATGCCCCGTCTGTTTGACGCGGAGCCGCCGATGCGCTCGGCCGGCGTGAGCGGGGCCCTGCTGCCCGCCGTCGATGTCAGCGAAAGCGACACCGCCTATACGGTGAGCGCGGAGTTGCCGGGCCTGGAAGAAAAGGACGTCGAGGTGACCCTGACCGGGGACACGCTCGTGATCAAGGGCGAGAAGCGGTCGCAGACCGAGGAAAAGACCGCGAATTACCATCTCTCGGAGCGGAGCTACGGCACGTTCCAGCGCGCCTTCACCCTCCCCGATGGCGTGGATCGGAACAACGTCACCGCCGAGTTCGCCAAAGGCGTGCTGAAGCTGACCTTGCCGAAAACCCCCGCTGCCAAGGCGGAGCAGCGCAAGATCGAAGTGAAGCCGGGCTGAGCGTCGGGCGGGCGGGGGCAGCCGCCCTCGCCCGCCGATTGCCGCCTTCAGTCGGTCGCGGACGGACCAGTCTCCGGCGCGGCCGTCCCGGAGCAACGGCGGTCGGCCATGAACTGATCGAACTCGGCCTTGTCCTTGGCTCGCCGCAGCCGTTCGAGATATTCCATGAACTCGCGCTGCTCCTCCTCGAGTCGCCGGATGGTCTCGGCACGATAATCGTCGAAGGCCGCGTTGCCGCTCGGCGGCGCGGAGTGGCGGCGACGGCGCCAGCCACAGCCGAAGGCACGGCTTGGGCCGCTTTGGCCGTTAGACTCCACCGGCCCTCCGGACGCGCTGTACCATCGACCCGGTGCCGCCATCTGCCATGGCCCTTCGGACCGACATGCATGCAGCCGTCCGCTCAAGGCCAGGAATACCAGGAGCGCGACGCCCAGAGGCCAGAACACGAGAAAGCCCAGAACCGCCACACCGATCCAGGCCGGTCTGCCGAACTCGTCGAGCTTGGCCGTCAGAAACATGGGTCCCTCCATGTCAATGTTAAATACATTCACATTAGGTGCTTCAGGGAACGCCCGCGTCAAGTCCCTCACGCCGAAGTGATCGGTGCCTCGCTGAGGCCCGCGGCAAGGCCCAGAGATTGCAAGTAGATCAGCACCCCGGCCTCGAGCAGCGCCTCGGCCGGCATCGGCAATTTGCGCCGCGCCGTACCCGCCCGGCCGACGAATAGCGCAGCGATGCCATGGGCGAGCGACCAAAGATGGAGCGCAACCATCAACGCCGGCGGCCGCCGCTCCTGAGGAAGCCGCTCGCAAGCGGCGGCGGCCGCCTGGCGCAGCACGCGGAAAGCCCGGTCGGCGGCGAGCACCAGTGATGGCTCCGCCGGCTCCGGCAAAGCGTTCTCGAACATCGCCGCATACAGCGCCGGTTCGGCGCGGGCGAATGCGAGATAGGCCCGCCCGCAGGCCTCGATTGCCGCGAGCGCGTCCGGGCGGCCGCCATTCCAGGCCGCGGCCAACGCATCGGTCAGACGATCGAAGCCGCGACGTGCGATTTCGCTGACCAGGGCGTTGCGGTCGCGAAAATGCCGGTACGGCGCCGCGGGACTGACCCCCGCCGCGCGGGCCAGTTCGGCGAAGGCGAAGCCGGAGGGTCCACGCTCGGCGATCAGGTCGATGGCATGGGCGATCAATGCCTCGCGCAGAT
>JAJZFF010000639.1 GCA_021805485.1 Pseudomonadota bacterium | reverse complement strand
GGCACCGACAGGTTGCGGCCGCTGAGCGCGATCTGGCTGTCCGGCCCGATCAGCCCGCCGGCGGCGTCCGCGACCGCGGTGATCACCGGCTGCGCGAAGGGCAGCGCGGAGAGCTTCGCCGCCAGCACCGGCAGGGCCGGCGGCGGCACCGCGTCGTCGGTCTCGATCAGCACCACGGAGGCGATGTAGGCGCTGGAGAGCACGTAGTCGATCTTGAGCAGGAACGACCACAGCTTGGAGAGATCCTCCAGGGTGAAATTCACCGGCGCCAGCCGCACCAGCTCGGACTGGTCGGCGAGATCGGCGCCGGCGAGGAAGGGGACGGTGCTCTGCACATGGCGGATGGCGTCGCGCATCAGCACCGGTTGGGCGTGCAGCGCGCTGGCCACGGCGCCGAGCAGACGCTGCTGCTCCAGCTTGGTGTCGTCGCCGTAGAAGCTGAGCAGATAGTGCAGATCGAGCGCCACCTGCGGGCGGCGCAGCAGCCGGCCGTCGGGCCCGCGCGTCGGCAGGTCCGGGTTGCGCAGCGCCGCGTTGGGCGTGACCTGGTAGAGGAAGACGTTGACCCCCGGGTTCGGCAGGCCGGAGGGCGCATCCGGCCGCAGCGCCGTCACCGTCGCCCCGGCGACGTGGGCGCCGTCGAGCGAGGCGGCGATGAGCTGCGACAGCGTCGCGGTGGCGGTGGCGATGGCGAGTGCGTTGCTCACTGATGCACCTTTGGGCTCATCGCATCCCTCGCGTCCGGCCGGGCGTGGCGCTAGCTGATCGCATTCCAGAACACCCAGGTGCGCAGCGCCTCCGGCAGATTGGCCGTCCCCGGGCGCAGCAGCTTGTCGAGGTTGGTGGCGCCCTCGAAGACATTGCCGCTGACGGCGAGGCGCGCGGTGTTGGAGGTGTCGGGCGGCGGCGGCGCGTGGGTGAGGACGGGGGCGGCGGCGAGGTTGTTGTCGCGGCCCTCGGCGAAGATGTGCAGGCTGCTGCCCGCGGCCGGCGGCGTGCCGGAGGGTTCGCTGGCGGTGAGGTTGCCCTGCATGGCGCAGCGGCCGAAATAGGCGATCAGGGCGGTGGGCAGGCTATAGGGCAGGCGCCCGACGAACCGGTTGGTGTCGATCCGCACCGCCATCTCCGCCGCCGCGACCGCGGTGATCTGGTCGGTCAGCACCGCCAGCGCGCAGGTTCCCTCCGCCGCCGCTTTCGGCAGCGCCGAGACGTCGTTGTGCGCGATGTCCAGGCTCGATGCCGTGCCGCGCGCCGCGACCGCCGCCGGCGCCGCCGGCGGCGGCACGATCAGCCCCAGGATCAGCGCCAGGAACGTCTCCTCGAACAGCATCGCGAGCACGAGCAGCAGCGTGTCACCGGCCAGCAGCTTGCCGTTGAACACCAGCCGGCGCTGGCTCAGCGGCATCAGCCACAGCCCGCCCATGCAGCGCGCCACAGTGTTGCCCACCACCCGCAGCGTGCCGAGCTCGGCCATCACCAGCGCCGGCAGGGTGAGATCGGCGAAGAGAGTGTCGCTGATCTCGGCGGCGCCGAGCACCGCGGGCACGGTCAGCGGATAGGCTTCCAGCGGCTCGCCGGCGAGCAGGTCCTTGGCGTAGGGCGTGACCAGGCAGCCGACGAGGCTGACGAAATGCGCCGGCCCGGCGGCGGCCGCCGCCCCGCTGACCGTCGCGCCCACGGCCACCGTGGTCGCGGCGGCGCTCGCGCCCACCGGCTCCGTTGCCGCGGCGGGGGCGGTGAAGTTCGTGGCCAGCCGCGACAGCGTCGCCACCCGCTCCGCCTGCGGCGCCACGGCCACCTCGCGGATGACGCCGGGGTTGACGCGCGGCGGCGTCGCGATGGTCGCCGCGCCGCCGGCGACGGTCGCAGCAGTGGCGACACTGCCCGCATTGGCGGCAACGGTGCCGGCGACGGTCGACCCCGCCGCCACCCCCGCCTGCTTTGCCAGCAGGGTCACCGGCGTCACCGTCGGCGCCAGCGTGCCGCCGAACTGGCAGCGCCGCACCGCGAGGCGCGAGCACTCGCCCTCCGCGAGCACGCCGATGCCGAGCAGGCTCGTGTCCGCCGCCAGCTTCTTCGGATCACCGAACAGGATGCGGCAGTCAGCGATCTCCAGCTCCAGGCTCTGCACCGCGCGCACGCCGAGCATCAGCCCCATCGCATTGGCGGTGCTCTCGGCGAACTTGGCGACCTCGCCGATCGCCCCGGCGAACATGGGCGGAAGACTGCGCCGCAGGAACGGCCCCAGCCCGGCGAGCCGCCTGGCCAGATCCGCCGGCAGCGGCGCCGCCACCGGCACCAGGCTCAGCCCGCGCAGGGTAATGCCCCGCGCCTGCTCCAGCACCACCAGCCCGTCCTGGAACGCGGCACCATCCGCGGCCGGGTCCGCCCCGATCGCGACGCCGTCGGCGCAGCCTTCCAGCGTCAGCCCGGCATGGCGCGCGGTGAGACGCAGCGGCGCCTTGAGCAGGTAGGCGCCGCGGTCGAAGCAGACCCGCGCACCCGGCCCGAGCGCCGCGGCGCGGTCGACGATCGCCTGCAGATCGTTGCCCGGCGCCAGCAGATCCTCGGGCCGGACGCCGATGGTGCAGCAGCCGGGATGGCGCCGCGTCAGCGCCACCAGGGATTCGAAGGTCTGGCGGCAATCATGCACCACCGGCGCCTCGAGCGTGAGCCAGTCCACGGTCGCCAGGGCGCAGGCCCATTGGCGCGGCCCGTCCGGCGGCTGCGGCGCGGCGAGGAAGCGCTCCGGATAGACCGCCTGCGGCGTCGCCGGGCGCAGCGCGATCTGCCAGTAGGCGCCTTCGGTCAGCACCGCGCCCTTCGGCAGCGAGATCGTCACCGCGACGCCGGTCGCCGCGCCGCTCACCGGGTTGACCAGCGCCACCGTGCCGCCGGCCGGCGGGAAGCTCGCCCGCCCCTGCCAGACGCGCACGAACAGCGGCGTCTTGTCGGCGAGATACGCGGCCGGCAGCGCCTGATCGAGCACGAGCTGCCTGGTCGGGTCGGCCGAGCCGATGGCGCCGTAGGGCTGCGTCAGCGTCCGCACCACCCCGCGCGGCTCGGCGACACAGCGCAGGATCACCGCCTTGCCGGTCGGGTCGGTGGCATCGGGCGCGGCTCCGAGGACGGCGGCGGTGCGCAGAATCTCGACCACCTGCCCGGTGGCCGGAATGTGGAACGCATCCGGCGGATCGGCGGCCAGCGCCAGCATCGTGCCGCCGCCGGAGACGGCGGCGACGCGGTAGAGGAAGCTGGCGTCGTCGTAGCCCCAGATCAGCTCCGCCTCGCCGCTGGCGCCGGCGTCGCTGATGGCGACGCGGATGAGCTGGTTCTCGGCGCCGAGATAGCCGCCGGTGGCGATGGGATCGCACGGATTGGCCGCGCCCGCATCCTGGGTGAAGCCGACCTGCAACCGCACCAGCGGAGCCAGATGCAGATCACGCGGATCGAGCACCAGCCCGTCGCGCTCGCGCCACAGCCCGGCCGCA
>JAJZFF010000380.1 GCA_021805485.1 Pseudomonadota bacterium | reverse complement strand
CCCGCGCCACCGCGGCCCGGCCCTCGGGCGGAAGATCGGTGTGCATCTCCAGCGGCAGCATCACGTTCTCCAGCAGAGTCATCGACCCGAACAGCGCGCCGGATTGGAACATGACGCCGATCGCCGAACGCACCAAGCCGCGCTCGCGCGGCATGGCGCGCCCAAGCACCGTGATGGCCCCGGCGCTGGGCACCTGCAGGCCGACGATCTGGCGCAGCAGCGTCGATTTGCCGCAGCCCGACCCTCCGAGGATGGCAAACACCTCGCCGCGCCGGACACTCAGCGAGACGTTCTCGAAGATCCTCCGCCCATCGAAGCGTTGCGCCACGCCCATGACGTCGACCACGATCTCTTCGCCCGCGCCACTCATGAGCGCAACCGGTAGAGGATCAACGCAAACAGCCCGTCGATCACGATGGTGGCGACGATGCCCCCGACCACTGCCCGCGTCGCCGCCTCGCCGACCGCGCGCGGACCGCTGCCGGCGGCGAGCCCGGCAGCACAGCCGATGGCGCCGTTGGCGGCGGCAAACACCAGCGCCTTGCCGAGACCGTCGAGCGCGTCCCGAAGGGTCGCGAACTGCGCCACCTCGTGCAGCACCGCAGCCAGCGGAAACCCGAAGGCCCGCATCGCGACCGTCATCCCGGCGAGCGCCGCGAGATCGAGCGCCAGCGTCAGCGCCGGCATGACCAGCACCACCGCGATCACCCGCGGCAGCACCAGGAAGGTCATGGCGTCGAGCCCCATGGTGAAGAGCGCGTCCAGCTCCTGATTGACTTTCATCGTGCCGATCTCGGCCGCGTAGGCCGACCCGGTGCGGCCGGCGACGATCACCGCGGCCAGCAATGCGCCGAGCTCGCGCAACACGGAAATCGAGACCAGGTCGGCGACGAAAATATCGGCGCCGAAGCGGCGCAACGGGATCACCGACTGGAAGGCGAGGATCAGCCCGAGCAGGAAGCCAAGCAGCAGGGCGAGCGGCAGCGCTCCTACCCCGGCGGCGTCGGCCATGCGCAGCAGGTCGCGCGGCCGCAGCATCCGCGCCCGCCGCGGCAGCGCCAGCACGGCCAGGGCCGCCTCGCCCAGGAATGCGACAGCATCGACGGCGTCAGCGATGAGACGCGCCTGCCACCGGCCAGGCGTTGGAGGCGAGGCCGGCGGCGCCGTGGCAGGCGCAAGCGGGCGAAGCCGCAGCAGCAGCGCGGCCGCCGACTCGGAGAGGCCATCGAACTGCGCCGTTCCGCCGTGCGTGGCCTCGGCGGCGAGCAGCAGCGTCGCTCCGGCCGTATCACACAGCCTCACCGCGCTGAGATCGAAGCGCAGCGTCCGGCCGCGCGCCCGGCCAGCCGCAACCAGCGTCGCGCGCCAGATCGCTCCGGCGCCCGCGGCATCGAGCCTGCCGGAGACCCTCAGCGCAACCTCACCTGCATCCGCCGTCACGTCCAGCCGCGCCGTCGGCATGGCGGCTCAGCCAGGCCCGATGGGGTCGCCGCCGCGCGCGGTCATTTCTTCAGCCACGCCTCGAAGCGCGGCTTGAGCTTGGCCAGATTATCGCGCCAGAAGCCAGGGTCGAGTGCCAGAGCATCGTGCAGGTTGGCCGGCAGGCTCGGAGAAAGGGCCTGCTCGGCCGGTGGCACTTTGTCGTTCGCGCCTTTTGCCGTGCCGCCATAGCCGGTCTGGACAGCGAGCTGCCCCTGGCGGACGGGGTCGCCGTAGAAGGCCAGAAACCGGTTGGCTTCGGCGAGGTTCGGGCTGCCGGGGACAATCGCCCAGCTGTCCACGACGAAGAGGCTGCCGGCCCATTGAATGGCGAAGCTGCGCTGCCCGTCGCGGTCGGCCGCGACCACCTGCTCGTTCGGCGCACTGGTCATCAGCACCTCGCCCGAGCCCAGCAGTTCGACGGACTGCGCGTCGTCCTGCCACCAGACGAGATAGGGACGGAGCTGGTCGAGCTTGCGGAACGCGCGGCGCACCCCGTCTTCGGTCCGCAACGCGGCGTAGACCTCCCCAGGAGCGAGCCCATCGGCCATCAGCGCGATCTCGAGATTGCCGACGACATCGGCCTTCAGCCCCCGCTTGCCGGGATATTTGGCGACATCCCAGAAATCCGCCCAGCTCGGCGTACCCTGCAGCTTGCCGCGGTCCCAGCTGAGCACCGTCGATTGCAGATACGCCCCGAGCCCGCACTCGCTCACCGCCACCGGCAGGTAGCGATCCTTGCCGCCGACCGCGTTCCAATCGAGCTTCTGCAGGAGCCCGCGCTCGCAACCCGCGCGCAAGACATCGGCGGTGACCAGCACTACGTCCCAACGCGTCTCCGCTCCGGCCTGCGCGGCGATGGCGGCGAGGCCGCCCGGCCAGTTCAGGGCATCGACAACGACCCCGGTCGCGGCGGTGAAAGGCGCCAGGAAAACGGTCTGCAGCGGCTCCGTAAATGGCCCCGCACGCGTCGCCACGGAGAGGTCTCGCGCCAGCGCGGCACTGCCGAAGCTCGTCGCCAGGGTGGCCGCCGCCAGCCCTGCGCGCGCCGTCGCCCGCGTCGTCACGCGGCAAAAGTTGCGCAGAAGCAGGAAACGCTGGATCGTCTGCATCGCGGAAGAGGGGGTCCGATTCGATTACGCAACGTGGAGACCTGCTAGTGCAGCACGTCCCCGCCCCGACGGAAACCCTGCGAGAAAGGAGACCGCTCGATGAGCACCGCCGCCAGCGAGAATGCGCGCCAGAAGGACGCCAGCGAGGAGATTGCACAGCTGCGCCGCCAGGTCGAGCAACTGATCGGCGAGCGGGGCGCAGCGCTTGCCAAGGAGGCCGCGGCCGCGGCCCGCACCGAGGTGGAAGCGCTGGCTGAACACGTGCGCAACCGACCGATAGCCGCCCTGATGATCGCGCTCGGCCTCGGCGTGCTGCTCGGGCGCGTGCTGCGGCAATAGCACGGGATCGTGCGCAGCCTCCGCCTGGCACGGATGGCCGCGGCGGCGGAAGGCGTGCGCCTGCGGCTGGCGCTGCGCCGCCTGCTGCTGCGTGCCATTCTGGGCTTGATCGCCGCTGGCTTCGCCCTGGCCGGCCTCGCCCTCGCCCATCTCGCCGGCGTCCTGGCGCTCACGCCCGTGCTGGGCGCGCTGCGGGCCGTGCTGGTGGTCCTCGCCGTGGACGTCGTTCTCGCCATGCTCCTTCTGATGATGGCGGCGCGGCTGCAACCAGGGGCCACGGAACGTGACGCAGCGCGCGTGAGGGATATGGCGGGCCGAGAGCTGACCGAGGAAGCGAGGCTGCTGCGTGTGCTGTTGACGCTGGCGCGCTGGCGCCGCTAGGGCGCGATCCGCGTCCCGTCGGCGTGCGAGGTATGTCGCCGCGGCCAGGCCGGATGGGGCGGCCCCTTGCTCTTTCGCTCTGCCGTGCTTCTCTCAGCCATGGACCTTGCCGCAGAACCGCCCGGTCTCACCGACGACGACGCCTCCGCCCGCTTGACGGCGTCCGGGCCGAATGAATTGCCACAGGAAGCGCCTCG
>JAJZFF010000245.1 GCA_021805485.1 Pseudomonadota bacterium | reverse complement strand
TTTCCCCGCGCGAGGCCAGCGCGGTTGCGATCAGATGGCCCTGCAGCGTGGCGCCGTGTGCCTCGGCGAGCTGGCGCAGCCCGGCCGGATTGCCATAGCCAACGGCGCGCAGCGCGGCGTGGATGCGTCGCCCGGCGCCGAGCGTGCGCTTGAGCAGCCAGAATCGTTCGAGCCCGACGACGAGTGTCACCAGCAGCAGCACCGGCATCACCGCCAGCAGACCGCCCGTCATCATGACGAGGCGGACGATTTCATTCATGAGCTCAGCTCCTCGGTCTGTTCGGGCCGGCGCCGGCACGCGGAGGCGCCAGCGGCGATCAGTTCCTTCGTATAGTCGGATTTCGCGCCGGCAAGTAAATCCCCCGCGACCCCGGCCTCGACGACACGTCCCTCCCGCAGCACGATGAGGCGGTCCGCCATGTAGAACACCGTCGCGATATCGTGACTGATCAGGATGTAAGAGAGACCATCGGTGCGTGCCAGGTCTTTCAGCAGGTTGAGCAGCAGCGCCTGGGTCGAGACATCGAGGCTCGATGTCGGTTCATCGAGCACGATGACATCCGGTGAAGCAGCCAGCGCGCGGGCGATCGCCACCCGCTGGGCCTCGCCGCCCGAGACCTGACCGGGCAGCAGGTCGAGCAACCGCGAGCCGAGCCCGACCCGATCAAGCAACGCTGCGGACTGTGCGCGTCTTTGGTGCTTGCGGACGCCTGCAAGGCGCAGCGGTTCGGCGACGATGTCGCCGATCCGCATGCGCGGGTTCATCGATTCGCGTGGATCCTGGAATACCACCTGGATGCGCCGCCGTGCCCCGGCAAGCGCCTTGCCACGTAACGCCCCGAGTTCGGCGCCGCCGAGCCGCACCGTGCCTGCATACGCCAGCATCTGAAGCACCGCGCGACCGAGGCTCGACTTGCCCGATCCGCTCTCGCCCACCACGCCGAGGCATTCGCCCCGCCGCAGCGCGAAGGAAACCGGGGCGAGGGCATGAATCAACGGCGGGCGTCGCAGCCCGAAGCCCGGCCTGCGTCGCTCATACACCACGCCGAGTGCCGAGACCTCCAGAACCGGCGCGCCTGCCGCCCCATGCCGTCCTGCATCGGCTGCGCCCAAGTTCGCCGAACTCATGTCCGGCTCAGGCGGCCGTTCCCGGCCACGGCGGCAGGCGAACACTGTGCCGCCCAGCGTATCCGCCATGGGAAAACCCGCTTCGCAGGCGGCCTCGCGCAGGGCACAGCGCGGTGCGAACCGGCAGCCGGGCGGCCGTGCCGCCGGATCGGGCAGCGTGCCCGGAATGGTGACCAGCCGCGCCGTTCCGGGCCGAGGCACCGCGCCGAGCAGGGCGCGCGTGTAGGGGTGGCGCGGCGTCGCGAACAGGTCGCCGGTGCGGCCCCATTCCACCGCCCGCCCGGCATAGAGCACGGTCACCCGCGCCGCATGCTCTTCAACGATCGAGAGATCGTGCGTGATGAACAGCACGCCCATGCCCCGCTCCCGGCACAGTCGCGTGATCAGCGCCAGGATCTGCCGTGCCACCAGCGCGTCGAGTCCGGTGGTCGGCTCGTCCGCGATCAGGAGCTTCGGACCGCAGGCGAGTGCCATGGCGATCATCACCCTTTGCCGCATCCCGCCCGAGAACTGGTGCGGGAAATCGTCCAGCCGCTCGGCGCCGCGCGGAATCCCGACCTCGTCGAAGAGTGCCCGCGCCTGCGCCCGCGCGGCATCGGGCCCGGCGCCGGTATGCAGGCGGTAGACTTCCTCGACCTGCCTGCCCACCCGCATCGCCGGGTTGAGGGCTGCGAGTGGGTTCTGGAACACCATCCCGATCTCGCCGCCGCGCACCCGCCGCATTTTTTCGCGCGGAAGTGCCAGCAGGTTGGTGCTGGCCAGCAGGACCCGGCCCGTGGTTTCCGCCCCACGCGGCAGCAGCCCGACCGTCCCCAGTGCGGCGATCGTTTTGCCCGAGCCGCTCTCGCCGACCAGCGCTGTCATCTCTCCAGCTCCAACCGTGAGGTCCAGCGCCTCCAGCAGCGCAAGTCGCGTGCCGTCGCGACGGCGCAGCGTGACGGAAAGTCCATCGAGTTCCAGCACGGGGCTCACCGCGCGGCGTCCTGCCGCGCGAGCAGCCCCTGGCCGATCAGGTTGGCGGCGAGGATCGAGAGAAAGATCATCAGTCCAGGCGGCAGGATCATCCACCATGGATCGAGCGCGATCAGGTTCAGTCCGGATTCCAGCAGCCCGCCCCAGCTTGCCATCGGCGGCTGCACGCCGAGACCGAGAAAGCTGAGACCCGAGAGTGCGAGGATCTGGTCGCCCACCAGAAAAGTGGCGTTCACGGCGAGGATCGGCGCAATCACCCGCAGGATGTGCACCCGCGCTACATAGGCAGAACCGCCGCCGAACTGCCTGGCCGCAAGGATGAAATCGCGTCCGCGCTGTGCGATCGCCTCGTTGCGCACGAGCCGCGCGAGGCCCGGCCAGGCGGTCAGGCCCAGCAGCAGGATCAGCGTGAAGGTGTCCGGCGTGAACAGGGCGGCGAAGAAGATCAGCATCACGAGGCCCGGCAGCGCCAGCACGGCGTCGAGCAGGCGCATCAGCGTGGCATCCAGCCAGCGTGGCCCGAGGGCGGCGGCCAGCCCGTAGGCGATGCCGAGGAGAAAGCCGAGCGCCGAGGCCGGCAGTGCGACGATCAGCGTCGCCCGTCCGCCCGCGATCAGCCGGGCCAGCAGGTCGCGGCCGATCTGGTCGGTGCCGAGCGGGAATTCGCGCGTCGGCGCCAGGAGCGTGTGGTGGCCGTGGATCGCGTAGGGGCTGGCATGCCAGGCGAGGCGGCCGAACAGGCTGAGGCCGCAGATCGCGAGCGCGAGCGCCGCGCCGCCCGCGAGTGTCCCACGGGCGCCAATCGATGCGGCCAACCGAGCCGAAACCGGGCGGGGCAGGGCGACCGCTGGCGCGCTCATTCGTAGCGCTCCCGCGGATCGAGCCACCCATTGACCAGGTCGGCGAGCAGGTTGCCGATCACCGTGAGCACGCCGATCAGCAGCACGATCGCCGAAATCACCGGATAATCCTGCGACAGGGCTGATCGCCACAGCAGGAAGCCGAGCCCCGGATAGTCGAACACGGTCTCGACCAGCACTGAGCCGGCGAAGATGTAGGGAAAGGACAGGCCGAGAATCGTTACCAGAGGCCGCAACGCGTTGCGCAGAACATGGCGGCGCAGCACGGCGCCAGGCCCGAGCCCCTTGGCCAGTGCTGTTCGCACGTAGTCCTTGCCGAGTTCCTCATGCACCGCCGCACCGAAATAGCGCGACAACGCTGCGGTTCCGAGCAGCCCGACGGTGACCACCGGCAGGATCAGATGCAGCGTGAAATCGGCCAGTCCCGGCGCGGCGTGCCGGATATCGGCAATGCCGCCTGCCGGCAGCCAGCGCCATTTCACCGCGACATAGAGGATCAGGATCGTGCCGGCGAAGAACACCGGCATGGCGTAGAGAACGAGCTGCGCCGCACCGA
>JAJZFF010000584.1 GCA_021805485.1 Pseudomonadota bacterium | reverse complement strand
CTGCTCTCCGGCGAGGCGACGAGCGCCGGGCTGAGGACCTCCTGCATCCGTTCGGCATAGGCGCCGAGATCGACCAGTTCGGCCTCGATGATCGCGAATAGCTCGTTCATCGTCATGCCGGTCGGAATGTCATTCATCGTCTCGTCCGGGAGGGCGTGGCTGATGTCGGATGCGGCCATGGCGGGGGGATTCCGTTCAGAACAGTTCGACCGCCCCGCTCGGCGGCGGCGCTCTCAGGGTGCGCAGGTCGGGCTCGGCCCTCAGCAGGGCGGGCTGGTCGGCGGCCAGGAGCGTCTGCCGCGCCCTGCCGGAGACCGGCCAGAACTGGATCCGCCGCCCCCGCTCCCCGCGCAGGCTGCCGCCGACGATTTCGATTCCCTCGGCGGCGAGGAACCGCTCGGCGAAATCGGCGTTGAGCCGGCCGATATCGGTCAGCCCCTTCATCAGGCAGGCCCCGCCGAACAGCTTCGCCTTCAGCCGGTCGCGGCGGGCGCCGTGGCGAAGCAGGTCGTTGATCAGGAGTTCCATCGCATAGGCGCCATAGCGCATCGCGGCGCCGCCGCCGGCCTGCGCATGGGCATCGCCGGGCAGGAGGAAATGATTCATCCCGCCCACGGACGCGCCCGGATCCCAGAGGCAGGCGGCGACGCACGATCCGAGAATCGTGCACAGGACGGCTTCCGGATCGTGTTCGACCCGATGCTCGCCCTGCACGATGTTGATGCGGCGAGCATAGTCCGGTGATGCGGCGGCAACCGGCGTCACGTCAGCGTCCCGAGCACGGCTTCGATCTTCTCCTTCAGGGACTCGGTGGTGAACGGCTTGATCAGGTAATTGTTCACGCCGTGCTCGACGGCGGTCATCACCATCTGCTTGTCCGCGCGGCCGGTGAGCATGATGAAGGCTGTCTTGCTGATCGGCCCGTGCGCGCGCACCGCCCGCAGCAGGCTGAGCCCGTTGAATTTGGGCATGTTGTAGTCCGAGATCACGAGGTGGATCGGCGTCTTGCGCGTCAGCAGCAGCTTCAGCGCCTCCTCGCCATCCTCGGCCTCGACGATTTCGCCGATTCCGAGCGCTTCGAGCCCGACCCGCGCGAGGCTGCGTATTGTCTGCTGATCGTCGACGACAAGAACGGTCAACGAGCTGGCCAAAGGCATCAGACTGCCTCCCTGTAAGTAAGATTCGTGCTCTTGATGATCTGGTCGGCGATCGCCGGCAGCGGCAACTGCCGCTCCACCGCGCCGATCTCGAACGCCGCCTTCGGCATGCCGTAGACGATCGACGAGGCCTCGTCCTGCCCGATCGTCTCGGCACCGCTCTGGCGCATGGCGGCCAGCCCCTCGGCGCCATCCCGGCCCATTCCGGTGAGGATGACCCCCAGGGCCCGCCCCTTCATGACGCGGGCGAACGAGCCGAACAGCACGTCCACCGAGGGGCGGTGGCCGCTGACCCGCTCGCCCTGATGGAGCCGGCAATGCAGCCGGCCGGACCCCGCGACGCCGGCGATTTCGAGATGGGCGTCACCCGGCGCGACATAGACATGGCCCGGCTGCACCACCGCCCCGTTCTCGGCCTCCGCCACGACCGGCGCGCAGAGCCGGTTCAGCCGGTCGGCGAAGCTGCGGGTGAAGGAGGGCGGCATGTGCTGCACCACCAGCGTGGGCGGGCAACTCGCCGGAAAGCGGGACAGCACCTCGATCAGCGCCTCGACGCCGCCGGTCGACGCGCCGATCGCGACGAGCCTTCCGTCGGACCTGAACCCGCCGGCCGACGAGACCGCCGCCGGCCGCGCCGGCGCCGCCTCGCGCGGCCGCAGCCGCAGCCGCGTCTTGGCCGCCGCCTTCACCTTCTCGCCCAGCATGTCGAAATCGTGCCGGTCACCCAGGGACGGCTTCGGCACGCAGTCGAACGCGCCGGCCTCGAGCGCCTGCAGCGTCACCTGCGCGCCTTCCGAGGTCAGGCTGGACACCATGATCACCGGCGTCGGCCGCAGCCGCATGATCTTTTCCAGGAAGTCGAGCCCGTTCATGTTGGGCATCTCGACATCGAGGGTGATCACATCCGGATTGAGTTCCTTGATCGCGCTGCGCGCCTCGTAGGGATCGCCCGCCTCGCCGACCACCTCGATCTCCGGGTCGCGCCGGAGCGAGGCGGAAATCACGCCGCGCATCGTCGCCGAATCATCCACGATCAGAACGCGAACCGTCATCCTCTCATCTCCCGGGCACCGGCAAGCCGGTATGTGGTGATGCCATCGTTGCCGAGAGCGCGTTCGGCCGGGCCGCTCACGCGCTCGGAATGGCCGATATAGAGCGCCCCGCCCTCCTCGAGCAGCGGCACCATTCGGGCCCATACCTGTTTTTGCGTTTCGTCGTCGAAATAGATCACCACGTTGCGGCAGAAGATCGCGTTGAAGCGGCCGCGCATCGGCCAGGTGCCGATGAGGTTCAGGGGCCGGAACGCGACGAGCGACCGCGCGGCCTCGGCAATGCGGAACTTGGGCGAATTGTTGTTCGCCGGCTCGAACCAGCGCTCGCGCAATTCGGGCGGCACCGCGGCGATCTCGCTCGCCTCATAGAGGCCGGCCCGGCCGGTCGCCAGCATCGTGCGGTCGATATCGGTGGCCAGGATCCTGATGTCGAACCGCGGCGCCTCCGGCAGCAGGGCCAGCACGGTCAGCGCGATCGAATAGGGCTCCTGCCCGCTCGAACAGGCCGCCGACCACAGCCGCACGCGGCCACCGCTGCGCGCATGGGCCATCAGCGGCGGCAGGATCCGGCTGCGCAGATGCTCGAAATGATGGGGCTCGCGGAAGAACCGCGTCACGTTGGTGGTCAGCGCGCCCAGCATTTCCTGCCGCTCGGCGCCGCCCTGCTGGCTCTCCACCAGTTCGCAATATTCCGCGAAACTGCCGAGGCCGAGCGTGCGCAGGCGTTTCGCCAGCCGGGAATAGACGAGCGTTGCCTTCGATTCGGGCAGCGCGATGCCGGCCTCCTCGCGCATGATCCGGGCGATGGTGCGGAAATCCTCGCGCGTGAGCACGTATTCCGCCCCGTCGATGAGGCCGTCTCCCTCCCGTCGCGGTCGGGGGCGCAGATTCATGCGGCTTCCCGCTCCACCGCCGGCAGCACATGATCGAGCGAGATCAGGCTGATCATCCGCCCGTCCACCGGCATCAGCCCGCGCACGAAGCTCTTGACGACCATCAGCCCGCGCACGAAGCTCTTGACCACGTCCGAGGCAATGTCCGGCGTCGGCTGGATCGCGTTGTCGTTCATCGTCAGGATGTCGGACACGGCATCGACGAGCAGGCCGACCATCTGGCGATTGATCTGCACGACGATGATCACGTGCCGGGCCGACGGCTCCGAGCGCGGCAATCCGAGCCGGACCGCGAAATCGACGATCGGCAGCACCGCGCCGCGCAGGTTGATCACCCCGCAGATATAGCCCGGCGCCTGCGGCAGCACGGTCGCCGCGGTCCAGCCGCGGATCTCGCGCACGGCCATGATGTCGAC
>JAJZFF010000561.1 GCA_021805485.1 Pseudomonadota bacterium | reverse complement strand
GGCGGCGCCGTGCATCGTCGTCGCCGAGGATCTGTCGCCCTCGGACACCGCGGGCCTCGATCTGACGCGTGTGGTCGGGCTGGCGACGGCGCAGGGCGGGCCGACCTCGCACACCGCCATCCTCGCCCGCACGCTCGGCCTGCCGGCGCTGGTGGCCGGTGGCGGCGCGCTGCTGGAAGCGGGCTCCGGCCGGATGGCGATTCTCGATGGGGCGGCGGGGCGACTCTATCCCGATCCACCGGAGCCGGCGGTCGCCTCGGCCATCGCCTGGCGCGAGGCGATGGGCGCGCGGCAGGCGGAGGCGGCGCAGCGGCGCGCCGCGCCGGCGGTGACGCGGGACGGGCACCGCATCGAGATCGCCGCCAACGTCAACCGGCCCGACCAGGTGCGGGCAGCGCTCGATGCCGGTGGCGAGGGTGTCGGGCTGATGCGCACCGAGTTCCTGTTCCTCGAACGCGGCGCGACGCCGGACGAGGACGAGCAGGAGGCGGTCTACCGCGCGATGATCGCCGCGCTTGAGGGGCGGCCCCTGATCATCCGCGCGCTCGATATCGGCGGCGACAAGCAGGTGGCGCATCTCGGCCTGCCGCGCGAGGAGAACCCCTTTCTCGGCGTGCGCGGGGCGCGTCTGTTGCTACGTCGACCGGACCTGCTGGAGCCGCAGCTGCGGGCGATCTACCGCGCGGCGATGGCGGGCGGGGAGGTGTCGGTCATGTTCCCGATGGTGACCTCGGTCGGCGAGATCGTCCGGCTGCGCGCCGCCTGCGAGCGGGTGCGCACTGTGCTCGGCGCGCCGGTGCTGCCCGTGGGTATCATGATCGAGGTGCCGGCGGCGGCGGTCGCGGCGGACCGGCTGGCCGCGCATTGCGATTTCCTTTCGATCGGCACCAATGACCTGACGCAGTACGCGCTCGCGATCGACCGGCAGAATCCCGACCTCGCCGCCGAGGCGGACAGCCTGCATCCGGCCGTGTTGCGGCTGATCGCGCAGACGGTGGCGGGGGCGGCGGCGCATGGGCGCTGGGTCGGCGTGTGCGGCGGCATCGCCGGCGATCCGTTCGGCGCGGCGCTGCTCGCGGGGCTCGGGGTGAACGAGCTGTCGATGACGCCGCGCGATATCGCCGCAGTCAAGGCGCGGCTGCGGGGCGCGCGAATCGACGAGTTGCGGGCGCTGGCCGCGCAGGCCCTCGACGCCGCGACGGCGGACGAGGTGCGGGCGCTGGATGCGGGAGAGCGATGATGGGCAAGGTGATCACGCTGACGCTGAACCCGGCGATCGACGAGACGATCCTGCTCGACCGGCTTTCCCCTGGCACCGTGCACCGGGCGCGGGCGGTTGTCTTTCACGCCGGGGGCAAGGGCGTGAACGTCGCGAGTTGCCTGGCCGACTGGGGCGGCATTCCGGTCATCGCCGCCGGGCTGCTCGGCCGCGCCAACGAGGCACCGTTCGCCCGCCTGTTCGCGGCGAAGGCGATCCGCGACGAATGCCTCCGCGTGCCGGGCGAGACGCGCACGAACGTCAAGCTCGCCCATGCCGGCGAAACCACGGACATCAACCTGCCGGGGCTGGAGGTGACGGCAGAGTCGGTGCGGGCGGTGCGGGAACGGCTGCTCGGTCTCGCGGTGCCGGGATCGGTCGTGCTGCTCGCCGGCAGCCTGCCGGCGGGGGTGGATGAGGGGTTTTATGCCGAGCTGGCCGCTGCCCTCGCGGCGCGCGGCGCGCGGGTGCTGCTGGACAGTTCCGGACAGCCGCTGGCCCGCGCGCTGGCGGGTGGCGCACCGCCCTGGTGCATCAAGCCGAACCGCGCCGAACTCGAGGCGCTCGCCGGACGGCGCCTGCCGGATGCGGCGGCGCTGCGCGATGCGGCGCGCGGGCTGGTTGGCCGCGGGGTGGCGCTGGTCGCCGTCTCGTTCGGCGCTGAGGGGGCGCTTTTCGTCACCGGTGAGGATTGCCTGCGCGCGGCGCTGCCGCCGATGCGCGTGGCCAGCACGGTCGGCGCCGGGGATGCGATGGTTGCCGGGATCATCGCCGGAATTCACGCGGGCGAGGGGCTCGAAGGGATCGCCCGGCTCGGCACCGCCTTCGCCGCCGCCAAGCTGCGCGCGCCGGGGGCCAACCTGCCGGAGCGTGCGGCGGTCGAGGCGCTGGCCGCGGCGGTGGACGTTCAATACGAGGGAGTGAACGCAGCATGAGCGACATCGTCGCGATCATCGCCGGCGGCGAGGGCACCGTCACCCGCGTGCTCGCGGCCGAGGCGCTGCGCCGTGCGGCGCGGGAGGCGGGCCGTGACATCGAGATCGAGGTGCAAACCGGCGAGGGCGTGCTCAATCCGCTCGCCGCGAGCCGGATCGCCGCGGCGGGGCTGGCGATCGAGATTGGCGGAAGAGCTGCGAGCGAGCCGCGCTTCGCCGGACTGCCGACCATCCGCGCGACGGCGGACGAGGTTCTGGCGGATGCCGCCGCCGTGCTCCGCCGCGCGGTGGAGACGGCGCCGTCCGGCGGGCGGAGGATCGTAGCGGTCACCTCCTGCCCGACCGGCATTGCCCATACGTTCATGGCGGCCGAGGGGCTGTTGCGGGCGGCGACGGCGCTGGGCCACGAGATCCGCGTCGAGACCCAGGGATCGGTCGGGGCGGGAACGCCGTTGACAGAAGACGAGATCGCGGCGGCGGATATCGTGCTGATCGCCGCCGACCGGCAGGTCGATCTCGGCCGGTTCGGCGGCAAGCGCGTGTTCCACAGCGGCACCAAGGCCGCGATCAATGACGGCGCGGCGCTGATCGCCCGCGCGCTGGACGAGGCCGGGTTGCAGGGCGGCACGGCTCGGTCGGCAGCCCGCGCCGGCGCGCGGAAGCCGGGGGCCGGACCTTACAAGCACCTGATGACCGGCGTTTCGTTCATGATTCCGTTCGTCACTGCGGGTGGGCTGCTGATCGCGCTGGCCTTCGCCTTCGGCGGCATCCACGCGACCGACGCGGTGGAGGCGCACAGCTTCGCCGGCGCGCTGTTCGAGATCGGCGCGAAATCGGCCTTCACGCTGTTCGTGCCGGTGCTCGGCGGCTACATCGCCTACTCGATCGCCGACCGGCCGGGACTGGCGCCGGGGATGATCGGCGGGTTGCTCGCCTCGCTGACCGGGGCGGGGTTTCTCGGCGCGATCCTGGCCGGCTTCATCGGCGGCTATGCGACGCGCTGGCTTAACGAGGTTCTGCGCCTGCCGCGCGGCCTGCAGGGGTTGAAGCCGGTGCTGCTGCTGCCGGTACTCGGCACGCTCTTCACCGGGCTGCTGATGGTCTATGTGATCGGCCGGCCGGTGGCCGAACTGCTCCACCTGATGACGCATGTGCTGCGCTCGATGCAGGGATCGGGCGCGCTGGTGCTCGGCCTGCTGCTCGGCGCGATGATGGCATTCGACATGGGCGGGCCGGTGAACAAGGCGGCCTATACGTTCGCGGTCGGGCTGCTGTCGGCGCGGGTCTACACGCCGATGGCGGCGGTGATGGCGGCGGGAATGACGC
>JAJZFF010000415.1 GCA_021805485.1 Pseudomonadota bacterium | reverse complement strand
CATCGTGTTCGACGAGCGCCGTCCGATCGATCTCGCCGCCATGCACGACGATCCGGTATTCCACGGCGGCTCGATCGAACTGCTGCCGGATGCGACGGTGCTGCATCTGCCGCTGCCGCAAGGGCAGGAGGTCGGCCTGATCCGGATCCGGTCCGGCTGGGTGGTGAATGTGCTGCCCGGGCGTCTGACGTTGCATCCGATCGAGCCGGCGATGGCCGGGGATGATATCCGCTTGCCGCTCGCCGCCCCCGGCGCGGTGGTGAGCCTGCGCGATCCGGAGACGGGCGCGACACTGCTGGTCGGCACCGCGCGCAAGCCCGGTGACGGCGTGGCGACGCTGCGGCAGACGCCGGAATTCCGCCTGCTGCCTTCCTGGCAGGGGGTCGTGGTCGAGCCGATATCGGACCGGCCCGTGCTGCGCGCCGAGCAGGGCGGATTCCTCCTGACCGCATCCGATCCGCGCGGGCACGGGCTGGCGATCTCGCCGATGACATCGGCGACCAATGCGCTGGCCGAGGCGAGCGCGCTCACGCGCAGCTTCGATTTTCCGCCACTTTCATCCGACGCGCTGATCCGGCGGCTGCAGGCCGAGGTCAGCACCGCCGGCGCGGCGCCGCCGCCGGCCCGGCTGCAACCCCGCAAGGCGGCGGCGGAGGCGATGATCGGGCTTGGCATCGACGCCGAGGCCGAAGCCGTGCTGCGGCTGGCGATGACCGAGGATCCGCGCGGCGCGGCCGATGCGCAGGCCGCCGGTCTGTCGGCGGTGGCCGCGATCCTCGCCGGGCGGTTGGACGAGGCGGGCGCGATCGACGATCCGCGGCTGAACGGCACCGACGAGATCGCGCTCTGGCGCGCGGTTCGCACCGCGATGCTGCAGGAGGGCGCCCCGGATGCAGCGGCGACCTTCGCCGCCACCGTGCCCCTGGTGCTCGCCTACCCGGAAGCGCTGCGCGCGCGGCTGCTGCCGCTCATCGCCGAGACGATGGTTCTCGGCGGCCAGACCAAGGCCGCGGACGTCCTGCTGCGCTCACGCAAGGACGATCCGACGCTCGTGCTCGCGCGCGGGCTGCTGGCGGAGGCGACGGGAGACCACAAGGCCGCGCTCGCCGTCTTCGACACTCTGGCGCAGGGCCGCGACCGGCTCGACCGGGCCCGCGCGGCGCGGCGCGCGATCGAGCTGCGCCTCGCCGACGGTGCGCTGAGCCCGACGCAGGCGGCCGATGCCGAGGAGAAGCTGCTCTATTCCTGGCGCGGCGACCGGCGGGAACTCGAACTCCGTCTGCGCGTCGCCGAGCTGCGCCAGCGCGCCGGGCAGTGGCGGCAGGCGCTGGCCATGCTGCGCGAGACGGAAGCCGCCTTTCCCGAGCAGCGGCCGGCGATCCATGCCCGCCTCACGGACGCCTTCGCCAGCATGCAGCGCGGTGACCAGGCGAATAGGATGTCGCCGCTCGATCTCGTCGCGATGGTGCAGGAGAATCCCGATCTGCTGCCGGATGGCCCGGGGTCGGAAGCGATCGCCAGCACGTTCGCGGATCGGCTTGCCGCCCTCGACCTGCTGCAGCAGGCCGACCCGGTCTTCACCAAGCTGATGCATGCCGCGACCGGCGCCGGCGCGCGCGCGGAGTTCGGCGCCAGGCTGGCGCAGCTTCGCCTGGAGGACGGCAAGGCCGCCGGCGCGCTGGACGCGCTCGCCGAATCGCAGGGCGAGGGCCTCAGCCCGGCGCTGGTCGAACGGCGCACATTGCTCTTCGCCCGCGCGTCCGCCGCGGCGGGGGGCACGCAGAAGGCGATCGCGGCGCTCGCCGGCCTGGCCTCGCCGGCGGCGGACGAGGCCCGCGCCAGCATCCTCGAGGCGGCGAAGGATTGGAGCGGCGCCGAGGCCGCGCTCGGCGCCTATGTCGCGAAGGCCATCCCCCCCAGCGGGCCGCTCGACGAGGGCCAGGCCCGGATCCTGCTGCGCCTGGCCTCCGCCGCCGCGCAGGCCGGCGACGAGGCGATGCTGGCTTCGCTGCGCCAGCAGGATCTCGCGCGCCTGCCGGAAGGCCCGAGTGCGGCGATGTTCCGGATGCTGACGGAAAGCCCGGTCCGCGGGGTCGCCGACCTCGCCCGTTCGGCGAAGGAGGCGGAAGCGGCGCGGGCCCTGCCACAGACGATCCAGGCTCTCGCCGCCAACGGCGCCGCGAAATAGCCCCGCCGGAGCAGCCGCGGACCTGTCCGCTCCATCGGGTGGCCTGATGGGGTGAACAGGCTGCTCCAGCCGCTCGGCCGGGGCGCATCGGAACAGCGAAATTTGCGCTTGCGTTCGCCGGCCGTTTTGCCCATTTTCCGCGGCCTTGGCCGAAGCGGGCAGTGTGCCCAACAGGCCGTCTGCTGGTTGGAAGGGAGTCCGTGATGGACGCACTCACGCAACTGGGGATGGTCTCGGAAGTTCCGAGCGAGAACCAGGTACTGCCGCCCACCTCCGAGGAGGAGCGCAAGGACTATTTCGTCGAGCGCGACGGCCAGACATTCGCGGGCATGCATTTGCTCGTCGATCTCTGGGGCGCGCGCGGGCTCGATGATCCGACGCGCATCGATGCCGCGTTGCGGTTGGCGGCAGAGGCTGCCGGCGCAACCATCCTGCATGGGCATTTCCACCATTTCTCACCCAACGGCGGCGTCTCGGGCGTGCTCGTGCTGGCGGAGAGCCATATCTCCATCCATACGTGGCCGGAACGGGATTTCGCGGCGATCGATATCTTCATGTGCGGCGCGTGCGATCCGTACCAGTCGATCCCGGTGATCGAGGCCGCGTTCGGCGCCGAGCGGGTGGTGCTGAGCGAGCAGCGGCGCGGCCTGATCTGATCCCCGACCCGGTTGGACCCGAGCGGCCCGGGCGGTGACGCCCGGGCCGTTGCGTTTGCAGGAGACGCACCGATGACTGCCGAGGCCGCGCGCGCCGACATCTGGCTGAACGAGACGCTCTACCCCGACTGGGGCCAGCGCTTCCGCGTCGTGCGCGAGCTCGCGCGCACGCGGAGCCCGTTCCAGGACATCGTCATCTTCGAGAGCGCGTCGCATGGGCGCGTGATGGTGCTGGACGGGGTGATCCAGATCACCGAGGGCGACGAGTTCGTCTATCAGGAGATGCTGGCGCATGTGCCGCTGATCGCGCACGGCGCGGCAAGCAGCGTGCTCATCATCGGCGCCGGCGATGGCGGCGTGTTGCGCCGCGTGCTGCAGCATCGCGCGGTGACGCGGGCGGTGATGGTGGAGATCGACGGCGAGGTGATTCGCCTGTCGAAGGAATTCCTGCCCGCGATCGGCGGCGAGGCATGGCACGACCCGCGCGCGCAGGTGATCGTCGGCGACGGCATCGACTATGTGAAGCGTGCCGCCGATGCCAGCTTCGACGCCATCATCGTCGACAGCACCGACCCGATCGGCGTCGGCGAGGTGCTGTTCACCGACGAGTTCTACGCCAATTGCGCCCGCATCCTGACGCCGCGCGGGCTGGTCGTGAACCAGTGCGGCGTGCCC
>JAJZFF010000246.1 GCA_021805485.1 Pseudomonadota bacterium | reverse complement strand
GTAATACAGGTTGTTCCGCTTGTTGATCCGGTCGATGAAGATCACTCCCGGCTCGGCATAGTCATAGGTCGCGCGGGTGGTCGCCTCCCACAGCGCGCGCGCCTGCAGCGTGCGGTAGACCTTGCCGTCGAACACGAGATCCCACGCGGCATCGGCCTCGACCGCGCGCATGAAATCGTCGGTGACGAGCACCGAGAGGTTGAAGTTCCGCAGCCGCCCCTTCTCGCGCTTGGCGGCGATGAAGTCCTCGATGTCGGGGTGGTCGCAGCGCATCGTCGCCATCATCGCGCCGCGCCGCGCGCCGGCGGACATGATGGTGCGGCACATCGAATCCCACACATCCATGAACGAAAGCGGACCCGAGGCATCGGCGCCGACGCCGCGTACCGCCGCCCCCTTGGGCCGGATCGAGGAGAAATCGTAGCCGATGCCGCCGCCCTGCTGCATGGTCAGCGCCGCCTCGCGCAGATGGGCGAAGATGCGGCCGAGATCGTCTTCGATGTTGCCCATCACGAAGCAGTTGAACAGCGTCACCCGCCGCGCCGTGCCGGCGCCGGAAATGATCCGCCCGGCGGGGACGAAGCGGAAATCCCGCAGCGCCTCGTAGAACGGCGCCTCCCAGCGCGCGGGCTCGCGCTCGGTTTCCGCCAGGGCGCGGGCGACGCGTCGCCAGGTGTCCTCGACGGTGCGGTCGACCGGCGCGCCGGCCTCGTCCTTGAGCCGGTATTTCGCATCCCAGATCTGCGCCGAGATCGGCGCCATCGTGTCGATCACGGAGGAAAGGGAAGCGGAAAAATCTGCCGGGATATCCATGTCGATCACTCCGATCTGGCGTTCGGGCGCGCAAGCGGCGCCGACTCGGGCGGTGCCGGATTATATCAGCGCAATGCCCCGCACCGCCACCGCGGCGCGCCTCAGTCCCAGGGGCGGGAGGCGGCGCGATAGTCCCGCCAAGCCGGTTCGAGCCGGCGTTTCGCCTTCCGCGCGCGGCGTTTCGCCCAGCGCCGCACCGGGGCCGCCACCGGCACATCGTCAGAAGCGAGCCCTTCCGCAAGCCCGCGCGCGACCCCGGCATCGTTGAACCGGCCGAGCTGGTCGAGCACCGCCCCGGCAGCGGCGCGGAACGCCCCGAGCGCGAGGCCGGGTGCGACACCTTCCAGCGCCTCGGCGGCATAGCTCGCCCGCTTCATCGCCTTGCGCAGCGCGTGCAGCGCGTCGTCCGACAGCGTGCCGATCCGCCGCCCGCGCCGCCGCACCCGCCGGTCAAGCCGGCGCAGCAGTTCCGGCGCCAGCGCGTCGACCGGCCGGTTCGCCGCCGACGGCGCGATGACGGAGGGCCCTGCCGCCCAGCGCGCGATCTCCTGCGCGAGACGGTGACGGCCGGCCTCGGCCCCGCTCGCCGCCAGCCGCTCATGCGCGTCCCGCCGCGCCGCGTCCGACGTCGCGAGCATGGTCGCCGCCGCCGCCGCGTCCTCCCCCGCCATCGCCGCGGGAAAGGATCTGAGGCACGCCACGTCCCAGTCCCGCGCCGGGCCGTAGGCGCGACCGAGTTCGCGCAGCGCGGCATCAAAGTGCAGCCGTTCCGCGCGGTCGAGACAGGGCGCAAAAAGAGCCAGCGCGCTGCGCAGCCGGCGAATCGCCACCCGGCGCCGGTGCACCGATTCGATATCGTCTTCGAAATCGTCCGCGTCGTCCCGGCCCAGCTCGGCGCAGCGCGCGGCGACGATCCGCCGCCAGGCCGTGCGCGTCCGCAACCGTGGCGGATGCGCCTTCGTCCGCACGGCGACAGCCCGGGTCCCGCTCTCAGCCTCCATCATCCCTCCGCGATCGCGGTTGGAACGCCTCGCTCCACCCTGCGCCCGCGCGACAAACGGCGTCAATGCACCAGAATGGCCGCGCCGAGGCTCGCCGCCGCCATCAGCAACATGAACGCGACCAGCGGCACGCCGGTTGTCCCGCGCGAATAGACGCTGGCATAGATCGCGTGGAAGACATGGTTCGACCCGGTGGCGATCAGCACGGCGGCCATCTCCACCGGGTCCGGCGCGGCGCCCGCGCCATGCGTGGCGAGGCTGATGATGAACGGGTTGATGTCGGTCACGCCGACGATTCCGGCCAGGGTATAGAGGCCGGAACTGCCATAGATCCGCATCGTCACCGAGGCGAGGATCGAGACGACGACGAACAGCACCCCGAAGGTCGCCGCCGTGCCGAGGCCGAGCGGGTTGGAGACATTGGCGATCGGCGGCGGCGCCGTCGCCGCCGGGTGGCGCAGCCGGTACCAGCCGAGCGCGATCAGCCCGCCGAAGGCGCCGACGCCGAGCATCCACGGCGCCAGCGCCAGCGCCATGTCCGGGTTGAACAGCAGGATCACAGCGAGCAGGCGCGGATACATCACCGCGTTCGCCACCACGATGCCGCTCTGCGCCTCGACCACCGCCGCCGCCTCGGCGGCGGCGCGGCGGGCGAGCACCACGGTGGTCACGGTCGAGGAATAGATGCCGCCGAGAAAGGCGACCAGGAGCCCCGAGCCGCGCGGCACCACGTAGCGGCGCAGCAGGTAGCTCGCATAGGAAATCGACGAGACCGCCACCATCGCCAGCCACGCCTCGTGCGGGGTGACGCTGGTGATCGTCGTCACCGGCCGGTCCGGCAGCAGCGGCAGCACGAGGCCGGTGATCAGCAGGAACCGCCCGGCATTGACGATCTCGGCAAGGTCGATTCCGCGCGCGAGCGTGTGCAGCGTCTCGCGCGCCGTCAGCAGCAGCGTCGCCGCGACGGTGAGCCCCACCGCCATCCAGAACGGCCCGGCCAGCGCCAGCGGGCCGATCAGGAAGGCGAGCACGTTCGACAGCGGCGCCATCAGCCCGACATTGCGCGAGCCGTCCGGGGCGAGTTCCTCCATGCCGCGCCAGTAATAGAGGCCGAGCCAGAGGCCGAGCACGGCAAGGCCGACGCCGAGCAGCAGCGGCGGCGCGGGATCGAGCGCGTAGAGCACGCCGCCAGCCAGCGCCAGCAGCGGGAAGCTGCGCACCCCGCCCGGCCTGCTTCTGCCGGCGCGGGCGTTGAAATCCTCGTAGGCCAGGCCGAAGAAGAAGCCGAGCCCGACGAGAATGATCCAGGCGGCGAACCCCGTATGCTCGAGGGCGATCATGCCCGCGCCCGTCTTCATCCTTCCCGCCTCATCGCCGCACGCCCTCCGCTGCCGCCGGTTTTGCCCCGGCGCGAGACATGTTACCGCAATCGACGATGCGCCGTGCCCGCCCTTCGGGCAAGCCGGCTCGGCGCGGCAACGGTTTACCCCCCGGGCAGAGGAGCAAGCGCCCATGAAGACCTACCGGATCGCCTCGATTCCCGGCGACGGCATCGGCCCCGAGGTGATCGGTGCCGGGCTCGACGTGCTCGCCGCCCTCGCCCGCCGCGACGGCGGCTTCGCGCTCGACGTCACGGCGTTCGACTACGGCTCGGATTACTACCGCCGCCACGGGGTGATGATGCCGGACGGCGCGCTGGAACGGCTGAAGGCGTTCGAC